>JBBRIB010000270.1:0-5127 GCA_038221745.1 Verrucomicrobiales bacterium | reverse complement strand
CAGGCTTGGAACCCGCGCTGACGACTCTGAAACTTTGATCAAGAGCCTCGCGCAGAATTCCTTCGGCAAGATGGGAGCGGCAGCTATTACCGGTGCAGAGGATAAGAATGGCAGGTGTCTTCATAATGCTTTGTCAGATGGTTCTCCACGCACGGCCTTGCAGAGCGGGACGGCGAGGCATGCGCCGAGAATCGTGGCAAGCGGATAAAGCCATAGGTATTGGAAATTTCCACTCATGATGGCTGGAGCCAGGGAGCGCGCTGGATTCATGGAAGCACCCGAAACAGGCCCGGCGAACATCGCCTCCAGGCCAACGACCGCGCCGATGGCAATGCCGGCGGTGATGCCTTTTTCCTTCGAGCCAGTCGAGACGCTGAGGATCACGAACATCAAAATGGCTGTTAGTATGACTTCAAGAATGAAACTTTGGAAGACGCTGCCACTTGGGAGGGTGGCACCCATTGTGGCGTTTTCGGGAAAAAGCAAACTCAGAGTGCCGCTTGCGAAGAATGCACCGCCCAGCTGCGCGGCGATATAGCCCGGTGTGCTTAACCAGGGGAATCGGCCTGCCACGGCAAATCCGAGTGTCACGGCGGGATTGAGGTGCGCACCGCTCACATCTCCGAAAGTATAGATCATGGCCAACACGATGAGTCCGAAGACCAGAGCAATCCCGATGTGCCCGATCGTGCCCCCGGTAGATTGATTGATCACGATGGCCCCCGTCCCCGCAAAGACGAGTGCGAACGTGCCGAGAAATTCCGCAAGATAGAGTCTCATGAGCTATATCAACATGAAGTGTCAGGACCACAGCAGGAAGCCTTGCTGACGATGGCGGGCAAGCGATCAAAAGAAGGCAGCCCGCATAGCTCCGGGGCAAGGCACTCGGTGTGTTTATGGGCGAAGTGGAAGGCGGAATGCCGGCGGAGGAGGGATCTGAGTTCGGAGAGTTTCATCGATTGGTCAGCTTTCTAACAGACAAGATTTTGGGGCCGGGGCAGCAGCTGTTTTCCCGCTTGACGAGGCGTTGCAACGAGCGGGCGGCATCGGTTTTGAGGAAGGTTTCTTCCTCATCGCCAAAGAACTTTGCGAGAGATCCGATGAGCTTCCCGTAATCCCGACGGATCTGGAAATAGGTCCATTTCTCACATTTTTCGCTCTCGAGCAAACCTGCTTTGCGGATGACCTGGACATGGCTGGAAACCGAAGATTGCGGCATCCCGAGAATATCCGCCAATTCACAGACGCAGAGGGCATCGTCCATCACCAGCCGGACGATGCGCCAGCGGGTAGGATCTGCAAGGGCACGGGAAAATGTAACGATATCAGTCATGACGAGATCCAACATGATGACTTTTTTCGTTATTGCAAGGATCAATTAAAATCACCTGGGCCTGCTTCAATGCGAATCCCGAAAATCTTTGACACATCCTGCCCCTACGCATGAATTTATTTAAGATATCCTTATTTTATACTTTCCTAGACCGAATTAGGAATCTAAGAGACGCGCATGAAGATTTTCGCCGTGATCCTCACCGTCCTCGCCTTGAACTCATGCAACACTTGCATCGGCCTCTTTCGGGACACCAAGCAAGGATTCAATTGGACCCGCGATAAGATCCAAGGGAGCGGCGGCGGCTCGCAAGGCGATCCCTCAGGCGCTCCAGTGTATTGATTCTCAGAAATTGGCGAAATTTCAAGTATCGCTTGATCGCAATCTCTGCTAGGGATTACGGGTGACGTTCGCTAGCAAAATCTCAGTCGGGCGGATTTGCCTCGTGCCGGTTTACGCATTTTTTGCGCTCTGGTATGGCCGGACCGTTGCCAGCGGACAGCCGGACGAGTCCCTCCGTTGGTGGGCGTTGGGGATCTTCATCGCCGCCGCCGCGAGTGATGGGATCGATGGCTGGATCGCGCGCCGCTTCAATCAGATATCCAAGTTCGGCGCATTTATCGATCCCATCGCAGACAAAGCCCTGCTCCTCACCGGGGTCATCACCCTGAGTCTCGTCGATTGGGGAGAGGACGATTGGGGTCTGCCCCTCTGGTTTGCCGTCATTGTCATCCTGCGCGATTGCATCATCCTCGGCGGCATCAAGATTCTTTGGAAAAATCACCGCGAGGTGAAATTCGCTCCCCACTGGTCCGGGAAAATATGCACTGCCAGCCAGATGATCGCCATCGGCTGGGTGATGCTCAAGGTGGTGGATCTATCACCTGTCTATCCCTGCCTCATCGCCACCGTTTTCACGGTATGGTCGATGCTCGCCTACCTCCGCCAAGGGTGGCGAATCCTACAGGGTGCGGCGGCCTAGGGTGGCAAGGTTTCAGGCTCACCCAGGTGCCTCGGGCGGGTATCGAGGAAATTGACATCCAGCCACATTTTCACCCTCGCACCCACTTCGCGGACCTTTGTTTTCATGCCCGCTTTGGGATTCACATCCTGAGCATTGTAGCCGTAAGCATCGATTTCATTCGCCCTCGCAATATAGATCGCCCGTTCATTTTGAAAACGCTGGCTGATCACCAACATGGATTTCACTCCAAAAATCTCCTTCGCCCGAACCACCGAATCAAAGGTCCGCAGCCCAGCATAGTCACACACGATCCGCGCCGCAGGAATGCCTCGCTTAACCAAGGCCTCCTTCATCCTTTCCGGCTCATTGTAATAGCGGGTTCGGTTGTCACCCGAGACGATGAGGGTCTCGAGCTTACCCGCATTCCATGCCTCTACCGCCGCATCAATCCGATAACGGAAATACAAATTTTCGCGCCCGTTCACCCGATCCGTCGTGCCGAACACCAAACCCACATTCAACTTGGGGACTTTGGAAATCTCACCGAACAAGCGTCCGCGCGAGGCCCAAACCGCCGAGACATTCGCCCACGCCACCAACAAAACCAAAATCAAAGCTACCCCTAACAGGAACCTGACCGGGCGGCGCATCCAGCCGCGCAGCCCCGATTTCCCAACCTGCGTCATACCCGCTTGGCCGTTGGAAGCTCGGCCACCCGCCGCGGCCATTGCAGCATGGATCTCACCGCATCACCAAAGCCACCGATCATCGCCGCTTCCGGTGCCAACACCCGCAGGCGATTCGCCGTTTCCACAAAATGCACTTTGGAAAAACGCCCGATCAATTCCCCGTCCACCTCCACCGGCACCTCGCGCTCCGCGTGCACGGTGAATTCTTCTGTTTGAAGATAACTCGTCGAGGCCAGCAGATCGATACCGCCCGTGGCGAGGCCCCTCAGCGAGTCCAACACCAGGCGATAACCCGCTTCTTTATAAACCAACACATCGAGCTTCGAATCACAGTTGCTCGCATTTCGGAAAAACTTGAACGGCCCACCATACAAAGAGCCGTTTCCCGCCAGCACGGCCACCCCTTGCTCCCGCCGCCCATCCGCGCAGACCACCTCGATTTGCGGCGGTTTCTCGCCCAGCACTTTCACCGCGGCTAACAGATAGGCGAGAGGGCCTAACATTTTCTTCGATTCCCAGCTCGTCTCTTCGATCACATGTGCATCGAAGCCCACGCCTGCCATCTGGACGAAGGGCGAGCCATTGGCCTCGAACAAATCCACATCTTTCACGAAACCCTGCTCGATGATCTCGAACGCACGCTCCAGCGAATCAGAGGGAATTCCCATCTCACGCGCGAACACGTTCATCGTCCCGGCCGGCATCACTCCCAGAATCGTCTTGGAGCCTGCTAGGCCGCTTACCACTTCATTGAGCGTGCCATCGCCCCCTGCGGCGATCACCACCGGCTGCCCCTCCGCCGCAAACCGCGCGGCCAGATCACGCGCTTCTCCCGCATGATTCGTCGCAAACAACGCGAAACGATTCGCCCGGCTCATCAAAAACCGCAACACCCTCTCACCCTTCTGGCTGCGCGCCCGAGGGTTGAAAATCAAAGGGTATCGGTGCTGCTGCTCCATGCGCGGATTCTTCACCCATCACCGCCCTCTTCGCAACCCGTTTTCACCCCAATGCCTCAATCAGCTTGTCCACCGGCAGTCCCATCACATTCTCATAACTCCCCCGGATCTCAGAAACAATCCTCTCACCATGCTCCTGAATTCCATACGCACCCGCCTTGTCCAAGGGATTTACCAACGCAAAATAGGCATCGATCTCCCCCTCCCCCAATTCTCGAAAAACCACCTCTGTCAGATCGTGAAACAAGCGTCTCGCCCCGCCCGGCACGATCACACAGACCCCCGTGCACACCTGGTGGCTGCGCCCGGACAAGCGCCGCATCATCGCCCGTGCTTCTGCGAGATCCGCTGGTTTCCCCAAAGGAATACCGTCGATGAACACCAAGGTATCCGCCCCGATCACCGTCGCATCTGGCCGCATCACCGCCACCGCGTCGGCCTTCAGTCCGGCATTGAGTTCGCATAAAAATCCGGGAGCCATCTCCGCATCATGGAGCTCCTCCGCGGGCGAGTGCACCACTTCGAAGACCACCCCCGCCTTTTCTAACAATTCACGGCGGCGGGGAGAAGCGGAAGCAAGCACGATGGGCATGCCCGAGAAATGCCGCAAAATCGTGCGTTCATCAATCGCGATTTCGAAGAGCACTGTAGCGGCGTGTCTATGACCGTCGCAGCCACTGAACCGCCGAAGATCTTCGCACCACTCATCCGCTACGACACTCATAGAGATGCCGCTACAATCCCCGCATTGGCGCCGCACTGTAGCGGCGTGTCTATGACCGTCGCCGCCAATGAATCGCCGAAGACCTTCGCACCCCCCATCCGCTACGACACTCATAGAGATGCCGCTACAAGCGATCCATTGGCAGAGCCCTGTAGCGGCGTGTCTATGACCGTCGCAGCCAATGAATCGCCGAAGAGCTCCACGCACCTCATCCGCTACGACACTCATAGAGGTGCCGCTACAATCCCCGCATCGGCAAAGCACTGTAGCGGCGTGTGGTTGACCGTCGCAGCCAATGCACCGCCCGTTCTTAACGCCCGGCTTCTCTCTCTTCCAGAGCTTCCATCTCGGTGCGCATGTGATCCATCAGCCGCTGCATATCATCCAAGTGCCGGGACATTTGCTCCTCGCTGGTGGGCGGTGGCACGTTTCTCTGTCTTGCGTTGCTGCGCACAGGT
>JBBRIB010000269.1:0-5130 GCA_038221745.1 Verrucomicrobiales bacterium | reverse complement strand
AATCCCGGTTTGTTAAAAAAACTCCCGGCCGGCCCGTTGGCCCCCGCTTGGAAAAGGAAATCGTTGGTACACCCATGAAAAACGTCCCGCACGGTGGGCATGCCGCAAGCATGAAACAAGCACGCCGCTTGTCCAGTTGATCTCCGGCCCATTCGATGATTTCCTCTGCCTATGGAAATTCGCAACCGCGCCCGGCAAGCTCCTTTCACCACCAAAGACGGCTCCACCATCCGCAGCCTGCTGGATCTCTCGAACGCTCCCGTCGTCCAGCAAAGCCTGGCCGAGGCCTCGTTGCCCGCGGGCGGCGCGACGGACCGCCACTACCACCGTGTCAGTGAAGAGCTTTACTATCTGCTGGAAGGAGGCGGCATCATGGAAATCGATGGGGTGGAAAAAGAAGTCATCCCCGGCGATGCGATCCTCATTCCCCCCGGCGCATGGCATCAGATCCGCGCCACTTCGCCCCTGCGCTTTCTCTGCTGCTGCGCCCCTCCGTATGAACATGGGGATACCTACTTCGAGTAGATTCGGGGGCATGGCGGATGCAATCCGCCGCCACGGCCCGCTTCATTCCTTCTCCTTGCGCCGCAGGACCATCGGTGCCAACACGCAAAGCGTGAGCACCGCCGCCATGGCCGAGGCGGCGGGCAGATTCCGATCGGCGAAGTTTCTTTGGGCGATCTTGTTCCCAATCATCTGCCCATCCGTGCCACCGATCAGGTCCGGCACCACGTAGGAGCCTAGCATCGGAATGAAAATGATCAGCAGCGCGGTATTGAGCCCCTTGCGGATGCCGGGGAGGAACACGCTTGTGAATGCCTTCCACGAACTTGCCCCAAGATCGCGGGCCGCCTCTAACAAACCAAAATCAAATTTTTCCGCCGCCGCATACAAAGGTAAAATCGCGAACGGCAGATAGGTGTAAACGCTCACGAGCACCACCGCGCCCGAGTTGAACAACAAGGATTCATTATCGCCCAGCAAATGAATGTTTCGCAGAAATCGCGCCAACCCGCCTTCGGAATGCAGGATCTGGTTCCACGCAAAAACGCGGATCAGGAAATTCGTCCAAAACGGCACAATGATCAAAAGCAGCAAACGCGGCCGCCAAACGGGACTCATCCGCGCCAGAAACCAAGCGACGGGCAGCGCGAGAATCAGGCAAATCGCCGTCGTCAACGAGCTGATCCACAGCGTCCGCCACAGCAGAATGTGAATGCTCCTTTCGCCGAAGATTTTAAATTGATCCAGCGTCCACCCCGCGCCGATGCCACCCGATGGAGCGGTCTCGCGAAAGGCGATCGCTAAAACCAACAGACTTGGAACGAGCACGAAGAACACCAGCCAGCCAAAACTGGGGAGAGTCGTGAGAATTTCCTGACGATGCTTTTTCAAATGAGCTTGGCACGAGCAAAGCAGGGTTCCCGGCGGATGGCGACGGTTTTCACTTCTTGATCGCCACTCCGCCACGCACTACCTTCCCCTCCATGGCCCAGCCGGAATTATTGAAACTGCCTTCTCACTTCGAACTCGAGATGAGTTTGCAGGAACAATTGAGCAATCGCCCCGGACACCAACGCTGCATGGAGGGCGCGAACGAATTGTTGTTGGTTCTCCATGAGGTGCCGCAGGCCGGAGTGCCCGAGCGCGAGGCATGGTTCTTCTGGAAGCGTAACGACGGACGCTGGACGCAGCCGGGCGGCCCGGGCATCAATCAACTCAGTGAACTGCTAGGCCGCTATGAAATGGTGATCGGCCGCCACCAAGAAGCCCTCGAACAGGCGAGCGGGGCCGCCCGGATTTTCGCCATCCTCCGCCATGCCGGCCCGCTCAACCGCTCCACCCGCAACCTCGTCCATGCGCTCGAACAAGCGCTCACCTTCGAGCCGGAGGACCGCGACATCCGCTGCCTGCGCGATCGGGCGCGGGACATGGAACGCGCTGCGGATTTACTCCACGCAGATGCCCGGATGACTCTTGAATTCCGGACTGCGGAGCATCACGAAGAAAAATCGAGAGCAGCAGATCGTTTGGGGAAAATCGCCCATCGATTGAATCTACTGGCAGTTTTTTTTCTCCCGCTCGTAGCCCTCTGCGGCATCGTCGGAATCTTCGGGATGAACCTGAACATGCCCGGCTTTGTCCGCCCGCTCTTCTTGGGCATCGTGATCGGCGGCCTCATCGTCGGCGGGGTTCTGGTATGGATCCTCGGCCGCCAGGCGGAAGATTTCGAGCGTCCCCCCCGCCTCGGCGAGCGCCTCGCAAGGCTCCGGCAGCTCGCCATGGATGTGCGTGGCAAGCTGACCCGGTGAAGAACGATCAGGCTTCAGGCGGGATCGAAGGAATGCCGATGCCTGGATCTGTCTCCGCAGTGTAATCCACCCCTGTCAGGCCGAAGCCGAAGAGGCGCAGGAAACTGGATTGATAACCGGCAAAGTCGCCAAGTTCGGCAAAGTTTTCGGTGTTTACCTTGTCCCAACGCTCGCCGACGAGGGCTTGGACTTTCTCTTCCATTTCCCAATCATCCACGCGGATGCGGCCCGCGGAATCGGGTTGTGGATTGCCGTTGTAAAGGCGCTCGCGGAACAAACGGTCCATTTGCTCGATGGTGTCCTCGTGGGTGCCATCGGCCTTCATGATTTTGTAAAGAAGGGATATATAAAGTGGCACCACCGGGATGGCGGAGCTGGCTTGGGTGACGAGCGCTTTGTTTAC
Source organism: Verrucomicrobiales bacterium (assembly GCA_038221745.1). GTDB lineage: Bacteria > Verrucomicrobiota > Verrucomicrobiia > Verrucomicrobiales > Akkermansiaceae > Luteolibacter. The sequence continues at coordinate 2,415 of JBBRIB010000269.1, read as the reverse complement.
TGAAACCCATGCCTTGCCTTTGAGTGAAGCCAGTTTCCCATCCAACAACCGCTGCACCTGCTCAAGATCCTCTTTCGCCCGGCCAATGGTGCCGTTCTTGTAAATCGGCCATGTCACTTCCGGCCCGATGTAGGAATAGGCCAGCGTTTGCGCGCCCTCGGCCAGGACGTCGGCTTCTAACAATGCATCGATCCAGAGCTGCCAATCCTGCCCACCCATCACCGCGATGGTCTGCGCCACGTCATCGCCTTCGGCAGGCTCAAGGGTTACGGAAGTCACCTCACCCGTGCCGGTGTTCAGGTTTTTGTTGGTATAACTCTCGCCAATCGGCTTGAGCACGGATTTATAAACTTCGGCTGTCTGCGGATCGGTGCGGCGGGGTGAGGCGAGGCTGTAAACCACGCAGTCCACCTTGCCGAGGTCCGCCTTGATCGCGGCGATGACCTGGGCTTTCACTTCGTTGGAGAATGCATCACCATTGAAAGAGCGGGCGTAAAGACCGGCGGCGGCGGCCTCTTTTTCAAAGGCGGCGGTGTTATACCAGCCAGCGGTGGCCGTGCGGTCCCCACTTCCGGCTCTTTCGAAGAAAACACCCATCGTCGCCGCATTGGCACCGAAGGCTGCGGCGATGCGGGAGGAAAGCCCGTAGCCAGTGGAAGAGCCGATCACCAGCACCTTCTTGGGGCCGTTTTCAATCAAGCCACGGCCGGTGACCACGGCGATTTGTTCGGCCACGTGTTTGGCACAGCCTTCAGGGTGGGCAGTGGTGCAGATGAATCCACGGATTTTAGGTTTAATGATCATAGATGGCCGCCAGCCTACCGGGGGTACCCGGCGAGGCAAGTCCTACCTTGATAAACCCGGAATGTGCAACAATATGGGCCACTTATGAAGACCGCCACAGTCCGAAATCTTAGAAAGCATTGTAAAAGTTTACTACGCTGGATTGCCGTAGGCGCGGAGGTGCTGATCACTCAAAATGGCCTCCCTGTCGCACGCTTGCTACCTGCCGGGCCAGCCGCTGCGCTGGTTGTCAATTAGGCGGAAAGCCCCGAGGTGAAACGTGACAGCAGCTTCGACACCTGATTTTCAGCAGCGGAGTCCGCAGCCTTCATCGCGGAGGCTGGCGGGAAATGGTCATCTTCGAATCGGGTGGCGATGATGAATTGGTCGGAGGACATTTACCCCTGGTCTGCGGCGAGTGCTTCGCGGATGACTTCGGGATGTTGGCGGGCGACAATGAGAAGGGTTTTGGCCGCGCCACTGGGCTGGCCGGTGGCGCGTTCCCATTTGCGGATGGTGGCGAGCGAGACGCCGAGCAGGGTGGCGAAGTCGGCTTGGGTCAGATTGAGGTCGTGGCGGATTTTGGCGGCCTCGGTCTTGGCTTTCCAAGCACGGGCTTGCTTGGCCTGATGGGTTTTCGGAGCGATGAGAGTGCGCCGGATGCTACCATCCGGCATTTTAGCCAAGATCATGTCCGTTCTGGTCGATATGATCCATTCGCTTCCGGTGCGGACGGATGTCGAGCTTCTCCTTGTCGAACTTCTCCTCCTCGCCATTTTCTGCGCTAACCACCACGGCCATCTCAACCTTGCGCATGGTTTCCACCATCCGCTTCAGGCGCGAAACATGGATTTCGTCAGTAGATTTTTTGATCTCTCCTCGCAGTTGCTTGATCTCCTCTTTCCAGAGCCGCTGCACCTTGTCGTACATCTTCATTGCGGTGAACTTGTCCACCGTGATGACCATGCCCTTGCCGAGGTAACCACGGCGGGGAAAATGATAGACAATGTCGCGGGCGATGGTTTCCAACCGGTCATCTCGCTTGATGACTTCCAGCTCACTGGCGAACCGGTTCTCCAGCTTTGCCCGCTGGGCATCGTCAAGATTCTCGTCGTCCAGGATTCGGAGCCTCTCCCGTGCTCTGAATCCAAAGTTGGGTGACGGCGAGGAACTGATTGGCGGAGGCGTCGTCTAAATCGATGATCTTGACCCGCTCCGTGCGCTTCTTGCCTTGGGCATCCTTGAATTCGACTCTCACCCCATCCCGGATCAGGCCATCCACCTCACGGTTGGCAGCAATCGGCGACAAAATCTGCCGCTTATCGCAAAGTTGCTTGAGTGCGTCCTCAACGGCGGATGCGGGAATTCCTGGATTCAATCCAATGACCGCCTCGCGTAAACGGTCGTAAAGGATGACATCCCGCTTGTCGGTGCGTCCGGAGCCATCATTGAGATCCGCTGGATCGGCCGTATAACAGTTCAGCGAATCGTATCCATGGACATGCTCCAGCCGTTGCAGCATGGCTTGTTCGATATCATCTTCTGATATGAAATTCGGCATGGATCAGAGTTCCCAAAGTTTTGAAATCGGCACGGCGAGTATGGAAGGTTCCTTGCTGAGCGGGAGTGTTG
>JBBRIB010000268.1:0-5148 GCA_038221745.1 Verrucomicrobiales bacterium | reverse complement strand
ATCATTCGAGAGAAGGAAATTCAGTTACCGGATGGCACGGTGCATCATTTGGCGAATTTGAAGTCACTCGCGGGAACGGCGACTTCCACGGTGATTCCACGTGAGGCGATGGGGATGGGGGATGTGCATTTGTTAGGGATGATCGGTGCGTTTTTCGGCTGGTCCGGGGCATTTTTCTCGCTGTTCGCGGCATCCATTTTCGCGATTGTGGCGGCCTTGATCGGGCGAGTCGGCTTCGGCAAGCAACTGCCGTTCGGGCCATTCATCGCGATGGGTGCGGTGGCATGGATGTTTGGTGCATGGAAGATTTGGCAATGGTATCTTGATTTCGTCCTGCCGATGGGGCTTTAACACTCAGCGGAGTCCGAATTGGTTAGATGTCGATTAATGCGGATGGTTTAGAATAATCTGTCGGAGGAGATATAAAGTTTCAGATCGCATCCCAGTGCTTGCAGAGGGGTGGGCTTTAGAGTCTATCATCGGGCTTCGCAAGACCCTGCAATTTATGAATGAAAAACCTCAACTCTCGTTTTGGCAAATCTGGAACATGTCCTTCGGCTTTCTCGGTATCCAGTTCGGCTGGGCCTTGCAGATGGCGAACATGTCATCGATCTATTCATTTCTCGGAGCACGCGAGGATCAATTGGCGATCTTGTGGATCGCCGCGCCGCTGACGGGGTTGATCGTGCAGCCCATCGTGGGCTATATGAGTGATCGCACTTGGAACCGGCTTGGGCGCCGCCGTCCTTACTTTTTGGTAGGAGCTCTGTTGGCCAGCGCTGCGCTGGTGGCGATGCCACATTCATCCGTGCTTTGGATGGCCGTCGGCCTGCTTTGGATTTTGGATGCGTCCATCAATATCACGATGGAGCCATTCCGCGCCTTTGTGGCGGACAAGCTTCCGCCTAGCCAGCGGCCTACGGGCTTTTCCGTGCAGGGGCTCTTCATCGGTCTCGGTGCGGTGGTCGCTTCCGCCATGCCTTGGATGTTGACGAATTGGTTCGGCGTGGAGACAGGTTCGAGCTCGGGTGGAAAAATTCCGACGGCCGTGCTTATCTCGTTTCATATCGGTGCTGCCGCCTTGTTTTTCGCGGTCCTCTACACCATTCTAACCACTCCAGAGGAACCCCCGGATGATATGGCCGCCTTCAAGGCGATGAAGGCGGAGTCCGGCGGTCTATCGGGATTTTTGAAGGAACTGGTGCATGGCATCGGCTCGATGCCCAAGACGATGCAACAGCTTGCGGTGGTGCAGTTTTTCACCTGGACGGGCCTTTTCTGTCTTTGGATCTATTGGGCTCCGGCCACGGCCCGCCACGTCTTCGGTGGAGATCCTAACAATGAGGCGAGCTGGAAACTCGTGATGGAGAAGGCGGGGGCGTGGACGGGAATCTGTTTCGCGACCTATAGTTTTGTATGTTTTGTTTTTTCATTCGTCCTGATGATACTCGCTCGTTCGATCTCGGCGAAGACGATTCATACAGCCTGTCTCGTGATCGGAGCGGTGGGGATGGTTTCTGCTTATTGGATAAGCACCCAGAACTTGTTGTTGGTATCGATGGTAGGAGTCGGGATCGCCTGGGCCTCGATCATGTCCATGCCCTATGCGATGCTTTCCAGCGTGTTGCCTCCGAATAAAATGGGCTTTTACATGGGGGTTTTCAATTTCTTCGTCGTCATCCCGCAAGTGCTCGTCGCACTTCTCATGGGTGGAATTGTGAAGACCTTCTTCGCGGGAGATTCCATGATGGCGATCGTGATTGGCGGCTGCAGCCTGGTATTGGCGGCACTTGCCAACTCGCGCGTCTCTTACCAAGCGGAAAAATTGGATCTAACCCGCACCGGAGGCGGCGGCCACTAGACCCAGCGCCGCGATTGATTTTAACAAAATAAGATTTTTTGTCATGAAACGTTTAATTCTTTACAGTATCCTGTTTGCCATGAAAGCCACTGCTTCCCTTCCTGCGACTGCGGAACAACGTCCTGTGATCTATCAATTGCTCGTCAGAACCTTCGGCAATACCCATGAGACGCGGAAGACCAACGGAACTTTGCTGGAGAATGGATGTGGAAAGTTCAATGATATCAATGATGCGGCGCTAGCCTCTATCAAGGAGCTGGGTGCCACCCACGTATGGCTCACCGGTGTGCACGAACAGGCCAGCGGTACTGCGTATCCGAGCCGCCCGGCGGATGATCCCAACATCCTCAAGGGGATCGCGGGCAGCCCCTATGCCATCAAGGACTACTTTGATGTTTGCCCCGATTATGCGGTGGATCCGGATAAGCGGATCGATGAATTCAAAGAGCTATTGGATCGGTGCCGCCGTCATGGTTTGAAGGTTCTCATCGATTTTGTGCCGAACCATGTCGCGCGTTCCTATATTTCTGATGTGAAGCCGGAGTCCTCTTTTGGTGCTGGAGACAAGCAGGATGTCTTTTTTGACCGTAACAATCATTTCTTTTACCTCACAGCCGATTCTCCCGGTGGCGGGCCTCCGCTCAAATTGCCAACCGCCCATCTACCGGGTTGTAACGGATCGTTTCCTCCTGAGGCAAAGGTCGGAAAAGTCACGGGTAACAATGGAGTTTCATGGTCGCCCTCGATCAATGATTGGTATGAAACGGTAAAGCTGAACTACGGCCACGATTTCACCCAAGGCCGAGACACCTCTTCGCTGCCGGGGGCGGACGCCTCAGTGGAAGAAGTTCCGAAAACCTGGCGGACGATGGATGAAATCCTTGCCTATTGGCAGGCCATGGGAATCGATGGATTCCGCGTGGATATGGCACACATGGTGCCGATGGAGTTTTGGCGGTGGGCCGTCAAACGTGCCAAGAGTCGGCAATCCGAGGTTTTCTTCTCAGCAGAGGCTTATGATAATGATCCTGCAAAGCTAACGGATGGCCACGTCCTTGATGAATTGCTCAAAGTAGGATTTGATGCGGTCTATGATGACCCGATTTATGATGTGTTGGAGAAACTCTATGATTCGGGCAAATGGGCGAATGATCTTGATCCGCTTACTTTCACCGGACCCCGCTTCCATCAATCGTTGCGCTATGGCGAGAATCACGACGAAGTGCGCCTCGCCAGTCCCAAGGAATGGGGCGGCTTGGGAATGAAAGTGGGCAAGCCGGTTTGTGCGACACTTTTTTCCATGGGCCGTGGGCCAGTCATGCTCTATCACGGCCAGGAAGTCGGCGAACCAGCGGCGGGTGAGGAAGGCTTCGGCGGTGACGATGCAAGGACGACGATTTTTGATTACTGGTCCATGCCTGAATTCACCAAGTGGGTAAACGGCGGTAAATATGACGGCGGTCGCTTAAGCCAAGAGCAAAAATATCTCCGCGCCTGGTATGGAAGACTGATCCGCGCCACCCAGACGCCGGCCTTCACGGCGGGTGAGTTCTACGGCCTCAATCACGCGAATTCGGAGAACGAGAACTTCGGACGTATCGATGGCGAAACCGCCTCCGGGCATTGGCTTTACGCCTTCCTTCGCCACGATGCAAAAAGCGGTGAGTCTTGTCTGGTGGTTGCGAATTTCCACGGCACCAAGGCCCTTGAAAATGTGAGGGTGATCATCCCGGAGAATGCCATCAAGATCATGAATCTAAAGCAGGATCAATCTTTGGTTTTCAAGGATCGCCTCGATTCACAGTGGACCGCAGGTGTGACGGTGAAGGATCTAACAAAAATCGGCCTGCTCTTGCCGGATCTGGCGCCTTGCTCGGCGATGATCCTCGAAATTAAGTGAAAGGAACATACGCGTCCTGGCGGAGGATTTAGTAGATTTGGGGAATTCGATAAAGAATATGACCTGAATGACCTGAATGACCTGAATGACCTATTTTTGGCGAAGGCGCTCACTCATGAAGGCAAGGTGACTTGCAGGACTGTTGTGTTCTCCAGCGCTGTAAGCGGGGTGCCATGGCGCGGGATGAGCATGAACTGCCCTTTGTTGAAGCGCTGGCCGCCTTCACTGACGAGTGTGCCTTCGACAATCGAGAGGATGGAGAATCGCTCGGCATCGGGATTGGAAATCATCTGTCCCGATTCGAGGGATATCTTATCGGTCTTGAAAAATTCACAGGTGGCAAGTGTTTCTCTAACAGGGGTGTCCATCTCAGGTTCGAAGTCATCGAAATCGATGCTGGCGAGGGACTCAGCCACGTGAAGCTCGCGCGCTTGGCCATCAAGGCCCAGGCGGTTCCAATCGAAGACCCGGTAGGTGGTATCTGAGTTTTGCTGGATTTCATGGATCAGAAATCCCGCACCGATGGCATGCAGCCGCCCGGAGGCAATGAAGATCGATTGTCCGGCTTGTGGCTCGATGGCATGCACCAAATCGGCCACGGTGCCGTCGTCGATGGATTTTTCGAAATCGGCCCTGCTCACACCCATTTTGAGTCCCACATAGAGTTTTGCCCCGGGATTACAATCTGCGATGAACCACATCTCGGTTTTGGGTTCACCCCCCAGTGACGCGGCGAGATGGAGAGGCGGATGGACTTGAATCGATAGATCGTCGCGAGCATCCAGCACCTTGATCAGAATCGGGAAACGCGGGTGCTCTTGGAAACCCACTCCGAAGATCTCCTCGCGGTGGTGCATCCAGAGATCGTGCAAACTCTTTCCCGCATACGGCCCGGCCTGCACGATGGATTGTTCCTTCTCCCGATCCACCATTTCCCAGGACTCACCATAAGGCACCTCGGGCTTGGGCAATGCACGTTGGTATCCGGTCTCAAGCGTGCGACCTCCCCAGACGCGTTCCATGTAAAGCGGAATAAATGTAAGCGGTTGCATCTGGCGCAGAAAGTGAGCGGTCAAAGGCGGATTCACAACCAAAAAGCTGAGGATTGACCCACGAGCTGCGTGGGACGATGGTTGTGTGCCTTGCAGCGAGACCCAAAAGACAATCAGCCAATTTCCTCGCCAAGATGGAAGCATAAGCGCTACTGGTTTGGTGGGACTATTGCTGTCTTCGGAGCTTTGCTGCTGTGGCTCAGCGGCCCGGGTTTACGCTGGCTTGCACCGCAGGTGGCCCGGCATTTTCTTAAAAAAAGCGGCCTGGAGTTGGCGTTTGAATTGGATGGAAATCTGGTGGGCGGGATGACGATTTCAAATTTGAAACTCACGGG
>JBBRIB010000267.1:0-5192 GCA_038221745.1 Verrucomicrobiales bacterium | reverse complement strand
ATCGGTGATGGCCTTGATCGCTTCGGTGGGCTTGAGATTCACCGGCAAATAGGTATGGGCCTTGAAGATTCCCTTCATTTCAAGCCACTTTCCAGTGGGTCTCGCCAGTTTCATCAAGGAAGGCACCACGGCCATTGTCAGCGCGGTGCAAACCAACAAAATTTGTTCCGTCGCAGGATCGAAGGGTCGATAGCCACCCGCCTTGCCAATGAGGACAAGGGAAAACTCACCGGTGCTGGCAAGACTTGCCGCCGCGAGCAAGGCGGGACGTTCCGGCAGCTTGATGAACTTCAACACGAAGAAGGCGATGGTGCCCTTCAGCAAAAGAATCACGAGACTCACGCACAAGATCCGAACCCCATCCGTTGCGAAAATCGATAGATCGATGAGCAAGCCCACGGAAATGAAGAAGATCGCGAGAAACAAATCCTTGAAGGGCAGAATGTCCGATAAAATCCGATGGCTGTAAATCGATTCACTCACGACCAACCCTGCGGCGAAGGCACCAAGCGCGAGCGAGAGATTCAAGGCACCACCCGCGTAGGCCACGCCGGCGCAGAGGGCGATGATGGTGAGCGTGAAAAGCTCCCGGCTGCGTGTTTTGGCCACCGCGTGGAGCAGCGGCGTGAGGCCATAGCGGCCTAACAACCAGGCCCCGATGAGAAAAATCCCACCTTTTCCCAAGGCGATGGCGATTTGCAGCGGCACCGCACCCTGGCCTTGGCCGTAGAGTGCAGGCATCAGCAGGAAAAACAAGATCACGAGAATGTCTTGAAACAAAGCGATTCCCAAGCCCGCCCGCGCACCCGGGTTGTTCTGCTGGCCCAAAGCATCGAAGGACATCATCGCCACCGCCGTGGAGCCAAGCGCCACCGCCACTCCCAAGACGATGCTATCCGCCACCGGAAAACCAAAAATCCTCGCCAACACGCCGACAAGGGTGGCCGTAATTCCCACCTGCAAACCACCGCCGATGAGGGCCGTGCGCCAAAGATGCTTGAACTCGGAAAGTGAGAACTCGATGCCCAGCGTGAACATCAGCAACACCACTCCGATCTCGGCGAAATTGGTGATCACCGGATCGTTGTTGTCCATTCCGGTGAGCCACAACAAACCGAAGTTTCCAATCAGCACACCGCTGAGAAGATATCCCACGAGCAGGCTTTGTTTGAACTTCACGAGGACAAGGGAAACCAGCACCGCAAGCACCAACACCAATGTAAGCAACGCAAACAAGGGAGATATATTCGCCGCCGAAGACGCAAGAAATTCACCAACAAGACCCATCTCCATCAGACTCTTGTGAATGCGAATAAGAGCAAGGATGAAAAACTCAAATTCTCTTCACCGCTGATAGATTACCAGCCTCATCCCTGAGAAAAAACTCGCTCGCACCTCGCTTGGCGTAGCCCAGCGCCAAGCGCGTATCCCCCTGCGCTGCGGGAAATACGCTGGTGATCTCGCCCGAGGCCCGTGCGCTGGAATCCACAAGAATCCCAATCTCCATCGGAGCGCCTGCGGGGATTAGAAACCTGGTCAGATTCCGATTCACCTTCCCCGCCGACTTGATTCGGGAAATCACTTCCTGCCCGATATAACAACCTTTCTGATAGGAAATATCCGTTTCCTCCAGCCCGGCTTCCGGTGGAAGCATCCCTTCCCTAAGTTCACGTCCCCACGCCGGAATCCCATTCGCGATGCGCAGTGTTTCGAGTTCCTTGAAATCCATCAGCGGTGCGAATTTTGTCAGATCGATCTCCAAACCGAGCGGAATCCACCAATCCATTCCGGGAACTCCGTATCGGTCCGCAGTTCGCGAGATCACGCCCGCTGGCACTTGCGCAAGCTCCCCGGTGAAATGGATCAAACGGAACGCTCCCGTGTGGTCGATCACTTCCACATCATCGGCGATGAGGTAGCGGGTGAGCCTTGTTTCCAAGGCTTCCCGCCATTCTGCCAGACCACTCACCCACGCCGCATCATCGGCCACGGAGGTGAGGGAAACCCGAAATTGCAGGCGTCCCTTCGCATCGGTGATACACGAATGAAGCGAAATTTCGCCACCCACCAAACGGCGCACATCCTGCGTTGTTTGCCCATTGAGAAATCGCACAGCATCCGGCCCGCGGAATTCCAACAAAGCAGGCTGCCCTAAATCGATCTGATGAAACAACGAATTCATGATTGCAGGTAGGGCTTGGCGAGGACCGAAAAATCATCATCGCCCATGCCCTGCTCACAGAGATCCGCCATGCGATTGGAGACGGCGCCGATGGCCGGCGTTTCCAATTTCGCCGACTCCGCAAGTGCCAGCATGTAGCGGCTGTCCTTGTGCATGTTTGCGAGGGAAAAATGCGCTTCGTAATCGCCACCCAGCATTTGGGAAAATTTCATTCCCGATAGAACGGATCCCGATGCATTCTGCGAAACCGCAAGCGCCAGACATTCCCCGGAAACACCATGATGAGTGGTGATCGCCAATGCTTCCGCCATCGCTTGCACGGTGCAGGCGGAGATCAGGTTGGTGGCCAGCTTGATGATGGTCGCGCTGCCCACCGCGCCGCAAAAAAGCCGTGCTTTGCTGGTGACGGAGAGGAAATCATCCATGTCCGCAGCCAATGCCTCGTCGCCACCAATGTAATAGACCAACTGCCCGTTTCCTGATGCCACTTTGCTGCCCGTAAAAGGTGCATCGAGAAAACGGCAGCCGCATTTCCCGCACAGATCCGCCAACCAATGAGTGGTTTCCAAATCCAAGGTCGCATGATTGAGGACGATCTGCCCGGGCTTGAGATAGCTTGTTAGGCTTTCGAAAACCGCTCTCACCGCGGGTGAGTCTCTGAGATAGACTGAAATAATTTCCGCCCCACCCACCGCCTCCTGTGGTGTGGCCACTTCGCAAGCGAGGCCCTTGGGCGTGCGGTTCCACGCCGCCACATTCCAGCCCGCTTCCACCAGACGTTGGCAGGCGCGAGACCCGATGATTCCCAATCCCAAGACGGCGACCCGGCGCTTTTCCAAGTTGTTCATTTCTGGCGTTGCAGCGCGAGTTCGACAAGCTGTGCGGAAATGTTGCGGATTTCCTTCATCGTTTCCGGTGTCGGTTCCTTGCCGTCCTCAAGCGTCATCTCGGTGCGCAAACCGGCGAGCAGATCACGCATGGCCAAATAATTCGGCCGTTCCGAAATGCGCGGCTCCAGCCCGGTGATACAATCCGAGTAGTAGTCCGCAATATCCTCCCGCATCACCTTGCGGGCGCGCTCGGGAGAAAATTGTTTATCCACCGCCACGGTGGAAACCTCCAAGGCCCGGATCCAGCCGCCCAACGAAATCAAATGGGCCAAATCCGCATCCCGGAGCGTGACCAATTCATCCTCCACATCCCTTTGAGTGGAAGCCAACTCTTTCTTCAGTTGAGCCACATCGCCCTTCTTCGCACTATCCAACAATCCTGCCGCGTGGCGGTTGACTCGGTCACCCGCGCCCAGCGCTTTGCCGTAGCGAGTCAAATCCTTGGCCATTTCCTCCACTTTTTCCAACTGCTCGGCCTGCACCACGAGGAAACCGTCCGCAATGAGAAACCCCAGCTCGATCGCGAGATCCGCCCGATCCTGGGACATCCGTGCTGGCATTTTACGCTCCACCTCGGCGATAGGCAAGGGCATCAAAAACTGCAAGGTATCAAATAATTTGGAAATCGAAGGCGCGGTGAATTCGTTCACCGCGAGCTCTTCACGGACATGCGCATCATCGAGCAAATCTTTGGGGATCTCCCCATTCGGTCCGGCGGCATCCCCCGCCACTTCCACGGGATCCGGTGCGCCTTCGATTTTCAAGACTTGCTCCACCGCCATTGCAGGCATGGCCAGGGCGAGCAGGGTGGTTATGCTCAGCGATTTCAACTTCATGGGGAAAGCCTGCCACTCCCCCGCCCTTTCGGCAACAGACAAAATTTCCCGTTTTCGTGGGGGTGCAGGACAAAAAAAGACCGACATGATCGAGGCCAAAATGGGCAACCAAGGAGGGGAGGAACGCGGGCACCCATGCGGATGGGGAGCCGACAAGGTATCCAAACGGGCTTCTCATTGCCATGTCATTTTCACGGCGAACGTGTTTCGCCGCACCTTGATCTTTTTGGTCTGCGCCGTTTTCGTGTTCACCGGCAAAAACTTGCTTGGCAAGAAACTACGGATGACTAGCTTCCTGATCGACCTGGCATTCGTCGAACGGTAGCCTCCCTCATGGTTCAACCCATGATGTTCCATCCCGATAAAAGAGCCGATCTTTCCACGCTTGTCATGGCGGTCCTCAGACCCACTTCATTCTCACCTCAAATCCCTCAACAACACCTCACAAACCATCAACATGTCAAATCGACCACTTAACATCGGCCTCGTTGGAGGCGGCAAAGGCGCCTTTATCGTCAACCCACACCAAAAAGCCATCCACATGGACGGCACCCGCCGCGTCGTGGCTGGTGCTCTTTTCCCCGATCCGAAGATCGCCCTCGAAGAAGCGGCAAACTGGGCCTACCCGATCAAAGGTTACGCCTCCTATGACGAGATGATCGCCGCCAATGCCACTCTGCCTGAGGAGGAAAAGTTGGACTACATCCTCATCGTGACGCCGAATTTCGTGCATTACGATCCTGCGATGAAAGCGATGAAAGCCGGCATCGCCGTTTTCTGCGAGAAACCCCTTTGCCTCAATCTCAAGGAAGCGAACGAACTGGTAAAAACCTCCCGCAAGCTCGGCGTGCCATTTTCGGTCGCCCACACCTACCTCGGTCACTGGACCAGCCGTTTCAGCCGCTACATCATCACCAGCGGGCTTCTCGGTGATGTCCGTTGGGTGGACAGCTACTACATCCAAGGCTGGCTCGCTTCGAAACTGGAAGCCTCCGGCCAACAACAAGCCGCTTGGCGGGTGGATCCAAAACGGGCTGGCGGTTCCGGCTGCGGCGGCGATATCGGCACCCACGCCTTGATGCAGCTTCGATATGTGACTGGCCTTGATGTCACGGAAGTCTCCGCTCAAATGGAAACCTTCGTGGAAGGCCGCATGCTTGACGACCATTTCACCATTTATTGCAAACTCAGCAACGGAGGCAAAGCCCTTGTCCGTGCTTCACAAATTTGCATCGGCTCCAAGAATGACCTAGGCATCACCATCGCCGGCACCAAGGGCAGCCT
>JBBRIB010000266.1:0-5202 GCA_038221745.1 Verrucomicrobiales bacterium | reverse complement strand
GCAGACCAGTTCGACGTCGTTCCACTGGCCAGACGGGTTCTCCGCGTCCGGCTGTTTGATGCAGCGGCCCTCGAAGCCCGGTTCCTGAGAGAAGACCCGCCATTTGCCATTTGGATCGTAATGATAGACCGGCTTGGGATTGGTGGCGCTTGGTGTGGATTTCACGAAAATGGCGGAGCCGATGGCGTAGAGGTCGCCCACGTCGCCCTCTTGGATTTGCAATTCCACGGAGCGCTCCCAGGTGCGGCCTTCCGCACCGGACGCGGTGTGGACGTGATAGAGCAGGCCGCTGTCACGGGGTGTTTCCGGTTTATCGCGAGGAGCCCATTTCTTTTCACCCCACTTGAATTGGAGCTTTAGCCGGTAGTTGGAAAGCGGGGTGGTGCAGCGCATTCCTCCGAAGCTCTGCCCGGAAATGCGGATCGCGGGCTGCCCGTCCATCTGGACCACGGTGAAGACTCCAAGCGGGTCGCGGTTCAGGCCGATCGGGGCGGTGTATTCACCCTTCGCGTCTTTTTCCATACCGGGAATCACCGCGCTCGGGTGGGGCTTTATCATCCAGGTGGTCCAGCCGGTGAGGTCCTTGCCGTTCCAAAGTGGCCGCCAGGGTTCTTCCGCCTTGGCCAGGGCGCAACCTACCGTTAGTGCGAGAAAACCTGCGAAGACACGGTGGGATTCGAGTGATGGGAAAAATGGGTTCATGGTGCTGTTGGTGGAATTGCACCGGACGCTACGTCGGTGGATAAGATATCTTACGCATTATTAGAGCTGTGGATTTTTTTCGATTTCTGACCCACATGGCACCCAGCAGTCCCAAGCCGAAGATTCCCAGGCCAGCGGAGGCGATCGCCCAGCGGGAGAGCGGTATCTCAGCGCGAAAGCGGGTGGTGATGGGCGTTTTGATCGCCTGGGCAAGGGGGAAATCCCAAACCAGTGTGCGCCCGCCGTCCTCGGTGTGGGTGGCGTTGGATTCCTTCGCCGCCATGGGCAGATGGATGATGTAAACGAGGCGATGTCGGTGAAAAGTGGACGCGGGCATGAAAGCCGCACCCGGCAGGGCGGCTCCGGGGGAAATCGTGCGGGTGAGATCGACGGTCCGGCCTATCACGCTGACCGCGACTTTTCCTGCGAGATTGGTGGCGGAGGAGGGGAGTTCCGCCATCGATCTGCCGGTTGAAATTTCCTTCAAATCCAGCGCGGAATCGAACACGGCGCGCACCCGGATTTTCAAGCGGGCGCCCTCGGTGGTGACCTCGCAGGCGGATGACTTGATTTCCTTGGTTTCTGCGAGAAATTTTTCGATCTGTTTCCTAACTCCCGCCTCGCCGCCCTGGAACTTTGCGGCTGCGGCAGGCAGGGTGTAGGAAATATCGGCGCGTCCGGAGCCGTCCGCTTCCAGCCAGATTTCCTCGTGGCAGTCGATGCACGATGTGAGCAGACAGGCGACGAGCAGGGCGATGAAGCGGAGGCCGCACACGGCCTGGCGGATTCTGCTGGCGAGCAGGGTTATTCCTTTCATGAGGCTCATGCCGTTACCGTTTCCCGGGCGGCCGGCAAGGGCAGCGTTTTGAAAAGCTGCGGGAGATCCGGTAGATCGGATGCCGAGTGCGCGGGCTGCGCGGCGATGATCTTCCCTTGGTAAAACAGAAACGCGCCGGGCATTTGCAGGCCGTCCCCGGCGAGGTGGCCGACGCCGCAGCCCTTGAAAATAGAGACCGCGCCGCGCCACCAGACCTGCGGGCCGAAGAGCTCAATGAAACCGCCCTTACCGAGACCGAAGGCCCGATAGAGCTCACAGCGCGGATCGGCGATGCGCGGCACGCCGCTGCGCTCGCCGAGAAACTCGGTTTCCTTGCCACTCTGGAGCATGTGGACGAGCACCAGCTCCGCGCCGTGCCGGCGGGCTTCCTTTTCGATGCCTTCCAGCCCGCGCAGGATCTGGCGGGTAAACGTGCAGCCGAAGTGGCGGAGGAAAACGAGTGCGAGCAGCTTGTCTGCCGATGCCTCAGCGAGCGATTTCCCGTTGGAAAGATAATAGGTGCCCGCCGCTTCTGCGATGCTGAACGGCTCGGAGCGAGTAGGCGGCACGCCGGCGTGGGCGCGCAGGCTGGCCCAGAGGATTCCGGCAAAAGGCGGCCACCAGATCAGATCGTCCACGGCCATGATCCAGATGGCGCTCAGGGGGATTTCCCCATGAAACATTTCCACCCCGAAGCCGACGATGCCGAAGCTGAACTTGACGAAGCCGATCAGGACGATCAGCCAGTGGTGGATCGGGTTCTTCGCTGCGATCAGGAAACAGACGCCCAGCACGCCGATCACCAGGCCCACGCCGCGCCATAGCAGAACGTGGTTCGGGCGATCGATTCCCAGCCAGTCGAACCAAAGATGCGGCCAGCAATTCGCCCAGATCGCGAAACCGATGTGATAAAGCGCTGCGGCCAAGAGGACTTTCCTCATCCAGCAGGGCGTTTCGCAAAGGCCGCTTTTACAAACGAAAGACATGGCGGATCGTAAACGCCATTCGATGGAGCGCAAGAGACCGTTTCGGACTCATTTCCCCAGAATAGCAACGAATTCCGCAAAGGACGCAGCTCCCTTTTCCAGCGCGGCGATGTCGATGAACTCATTGATCGTGTGCGCTTGAGCGACCAATCCTGGGCTAATGCAGATGCACACGATGCCGCCGTCGGAAGGGCGGGCGGCGTAGCGGCAAAAATTACCCTCGCAGCGGCAAAAACTCAGTTAGCAATAGCCCCGCGAACTCCTGCAACCGCCACCCCCACCCCTGCAATAGCATCGCAACACCCTGCACAGGCCCCGTCACCCTCTGCACAAGCCGCGCGGCACTCCCCACAACCCTCGCGCCCCCCTGCACAAGCCCCGCCATCCTCTGCACAGCCCGCCCCGCACTCTGCTCACCCCCCCGCGCCACTCTGCACAAGCCGCCCCAGCCTCTGCACATGAGCCGCACCACCCTGCAACGAGCACGCCCCCCCCCTGCACAAGCCACACTTGCCTCTGCAATGAATACAAAATCAACCACTTACGGGAACCAGCCCCACCCCAGCCCCACCCGCACCGCCCCTTATCTGTCAATTTTGTCACACCTCCATTTCACTCCCTTCTTGCCAGCTCCCCGCCCCCACCGCTATCCCATAGAGCGCTATGAACGACATCATCAACAACATCATCGTTACCATCCGCGCCCGTTTCACCTGCTTGGAAAAATCCGAAAACCTCACCCTCTGGAAAGACAAAGCCCCCCTCAAATTCACCGAAAAAGCCGCCCTCGCCGAAACCACATTCGGCATCTTTACCGAAATCGCCCGCAAGCAATCCGCCGTGATCACCGGCAATGCCCAGGACAAACTCCGCGAGGAAAAGGAACTGGAAGACGAGGCCTACAAAATCGCCCGCGCCGTCGTCAACTGCGCCCGCGATGACAAGGACGAAACTCTCGCCGCCAAATACGACTTCCCCATCAGCTCCTGGCGCCGCCTGCGCAATGAAGCCCTCCTTCAGAGAGCTCGCGACTTGGAAACCGACGCCACTGCTCTGACCGCTGGCCCTCACGCCATCGAAGCCGCCAAATACGGAATCACCGCCACCAGCATCGCCAAACTAAAAAAGGAAGGTGACGACTATCATAGATGCATCACGGCACCACGAGATGCGATTTCGGAGCGCACCATCCTCACCGCAGATCTCCAGACAAAATCCCGCGAAATTCTCGACCTCTTCGATCAGATGGACGACCTCGCCCTCCAATTCAAAGGCACCCCCGCCGGAGACAGCTTTGTCACCGCCTACCTCGCCAGCGGCCTCATCATCGAGCGCGGCCGCGGCCCATCCGCTCCCACACCGCCTGTCCCACCCGTTGCGTAAACCATCCACCAACGAACGCCGGTTTTGCCAAAAACCGGCGTTCTCCTCTAAGGCGTGCAGAGAGAATGGAAATAACAGAATAGCAATAAGAAGTAATCCTCAAAAATTGAGTCTTGAGCCGCCAGAAACTGGCATGGTGCTCACTTTCTCGAAGATCCGAATGCCTGGTCAAGTAAGACCTTCGATTCCTCATCTTTTGCAAACCTTGCATAAACTTGAGGTCGCCCCCACCTTTCATTTGAGTCATTCGATACAGATAATCCATAAGCAATTAATAAGATCTTGCGTCGGACATCGCGCAACTCTTTTTGCTGCCTGTTTTTGAGGTTGTTATTTTGATTCTCGGCAATTCGATCCAGATACTCCTGCTTTATTTTTGGATCTGCAATCGCATTAGGATTCATGCCTGCGGCACCCCTTGGAGTACCAGAAGGCGGAGATACGTTCAGCAAAACTGGAAGATCCTTCCAATCTTTCACAATAGCAGCGTTCACCTTTTCCAGAAGAGAATCAATAGCCAGTAACGTTGGTTCATTTGTGTCAGATATATTCATATTTTTGGCACTCTTATAGTTAAAAAGTGCCACAGCAACTGCACCAGCATCTCTAATAACTTTCTCCACGTCAGAAGATGGCGAAAAATTCGTTGTCCCAATCACTTCGCGAAATTGCCTCGCTTTTGCTTCTATCTCTAATATTGTAACCTTACCGCCTGACTGCTCAAACGATTGTCTTAATTCTAAAATCGTAGGATGCATAGGCTCAGTACCAGACGCCCAATTGACGAGAGCTATAGTTACCCATAGCGAGAATGAAATTAAGTTGGATTTCTTGTTAATTTTCATGGTATTCTTGTTGCGGTTTCTCCGAGTTTCTTTTCTACACTTGTTCCCAAAGTATCAGTAAACTACCTTAGTAGCCGTTGTTTGACCGTTAGGTTGAACAACTGTATAGTTCAGTTTGAGATTCGCTCCAAGGGTTGTGACCTCAACAGTGGGCGCGCATATACGCTTACCAGCCGTCAAAGTTGACGCAGAGCTATTCGCAGAGCTAAGTGATGATGTACCCACGGTACCAGTAAGCCAGGCCGTATAGAGCGTGGCATTTTTGCCGCTCGCGAAAAGGGCATCACTTTCGTCGTGTTGGCCCAGTATTCCGGCGGCGTCATCAAGAATGACGGCGATTGCGGGATCGGCGATGGTTGTCGCGGGGAACTCCAAAGTGTAATCGTAGTCCGGTCTGGGATCGTATCGATATTCTGGATCGGTGCTAACGTGGGTGAGGGTAACTTTGTATTTTGCTCCTGCGGGAAGC
>JBBRIB010000265.1:0-5202 GCA_038221745.1 Verrucomicrobiales bacterium | reverse complement strand
CGCGTAAGCATGAGAGCACCTTCGTTCATGGACTCGATCAAAGTGCGGTAGGCATCACCGCCACTTCCCAAGGTGTAAATCCGGGTGTCAGTTTTACCAGTGCCGATCACCGCATCCACCTCGCCGCTTCCGATGGCGTGCAGCGTCGCGTCCGCCTCGGCAAGGCGAGCACGCAGTTGGGCGAGTTTCGCTGACTCCGATGATGGCGGAAGGACGTTCACGGGGCGGGCCTGGGCTTTGCGGTGAGGTCCAGCCCGGCAAAAAAGCCAAGGCTGTTTGAAAGATTCCCGATCAACCGACGCACTGGGGCGGGGTAGGCTTTGACCAACGTGGGCGTGGCAAGAATCCTGCCCTCGCGGGCAAGCAGCGGCTGTTGATAAATGTCGATCACCTCGAGCACGTAGTCACCATCCAGCTCAGCTTCGCAGAGTTCACGCGCCCGCAGGATGGCCTGCTGGGACCGTGGAGTGGCACCGGCAACGTAGAGCCGCAAGCTGTAGGCGGCCTTCTGGGTGCCGACCTTGGCGGTTCTTCCAGCAGACTTGGATGCGCAAATTTTCGAGGTTGTTTTCACGGAGCACCACGGTTCAGGTTAGGCTGCCTCGTTTTCCGCAGCTCCATTGCAAACGTACTCTGCAATCGCAGTCAGTTCGCGGTCAGTGATTTCCTCCTGATCAAGAATCTGACCGAGAAGTCGTGCGGCTTTGAGGTGTCCAAGGGATTTTGCCCAAGTGATCAAACAGCCGTAGGTTGCGATTTCATAGTGTTCTATTTTCTGGCACAAGCAAATCAACGCTGCGTCGATTCCAGCAGTACTTCCAAAGACGTTGATGATGGCTTTCGCCTCGTTTAGAATACCAACAATCGCGCCGCATTTGGTGGCTTTAGCCTCCCGGTTGATCGAATGAAAGGCGGTTTCCAGTTTTTTGATCTGACTGGATGTTTGTTCAGCATGGATCATGAAAGCCTCCTTCAATTCCCGGCTCTCCGCCGTCCTGGCCAATCTCGGAAGAATTTTCACAATCTGCTTCTCCGCGTAGTAGATATTGGAAAGCTGGGCTTCAAATAGTCGTTCAAGTGGATTCATCTTTTAAATCGTCAGGTTTTAGAAAAATGGAGTGTAAATTCTTAACAAAGAGCGGTGGGAAATTTACTTCACAACCTCAGGGCCGGATCATCTTTAACTGCCTTGTCTCCACCCACCCCTGCAATGGAAGACCCGATCACCTCCAGAATATTTAATCTGTCATCATTAATTGAATCTTCGGTACTGCCGGATTTGGAATGCCGGTTTTGTGCGAACCATATCAGAACAATAACAATTACCGCCAGCATACCTAGCCAAGCCATCCTCCTTCGACAAGCTGCATTTCTATCTCTGAGAAACAACAACCGCGGGTGGTGGGAGGAAATCCACCCAAATTTCGCAACCAAAATCACCGGGTTCATCGGAAGATACACGAATCTTATCAATCAAGAGGCGGAGGTAAAAAGATTGGGAAAATTTCCCTCTATCGTCCGGCACGGAACTCTCCCGCATGCCTGGGTAAATCTGGAGAAATCACCACTCCTCCTCGTGGACGTTGCAAAATTCCACAAAGCTTGACGGCCCCAAGTCCCAAGAGGACGGGTGGAGCCACTGCAATAGCCGCTCTGACCTGCAGGACCAGCAGCGCCCGGACCGGGAGGCGATGCAGACAATAGCCTGATGCGAGTGCGAGAAGGACCGTCCTACCCGGGGAAGCGATGGCGATTTTCTCATACTTAGCGTAGGTGCGGGTTACCTTGTCCTTGGTAGCCGCTACCAAGCATTGAAAATTCTCTTCAATCGTCGAATCGGTCATGAGGGGATCTTGCATCATTACCAGATTTTAAGGTTTGAAGCCGCGCGGGATAGCCTGTCCGAGACGTTCGATACCAAGTCATTCGCTTGGTCCAGCGACCTATCCATGAAGCGTTGTTGAGGGGTTTGAGTCCGTCTTCCCGCCATTATCAGGCAACCTAAGGCGAACCCGAACACAACGGCACCGATCACACAAGAAACCGGGTTCTCGCGGACTTTCACCCGAGTGTCGTCAATGACGACTTCCGATTTAGCCCGGATTTTCTCCGCAGCTTCCCTGGCGGATTCGAGCGAGTCTGAAGTGGTCTTGTCAATTTTGTCGATTAGATTGTCTGCTTCGGCTTCGAGTTGATTTGTATTCATTGTTTTTATTTTGTAAGCGGGGCCTGATTGCGGGGCAGGGAGTTATAGTGGGTAATATTACAACACCTTGCGGCCTTGTACGAGTTTCAGGATCACCATAATCACGGCAATCACGAGTAGAACGTGGATGAAGCCGCCGGCAAGGGTGCTGGTGACAAGTCCCAGTGCCCATAGGACGATAAGAACGATAGCGATGGTCATTAACATAATTTTATTTATCTTTGGAGGTATAATTGTAGGATTGAACTCGTTCCGGCGATACCTGAACCTAGCCAATTGCCGGATCCAGATCGCCAGTCAGCGGTTTAACGTTGGGAAGCTGCTTTGATGTGATCTCCGGTATGCTCGACATCTCTGCCGAAGCCATGGACGGTTCGGCAGCTTGAGCCAAAGAGAGCGAACAGCGCTGAAGCTATGATAAGAAGTGCGATTCGTTTTGATGATGTTTTCATATCAGTCTGATTGTATGGTTTGTGTTTGAAAACGAGTGTATTAAACTTCACTTGCGCGATGCCGAATCGGCAGCACGATAGTGTTCGATTGCCTTTTCCACAGCTTCGCGGCTCTCGCCGGTGCGCTTTTGGATACGGCCAAGCAGCTCGTCCTGCTTTCCTTCGATGTATTGCAGGTCGTCATCAGTGAGCTTGGCCCATTTCTGTTTCAGACCACCTTTGATGATGTTCCATTCGCCTTTGATTTTGAGTGTTTCCATATGCTCAAAAATAACCAGCGATATGGTATATTTCTATGGGGTGAAACCCTACTTTAAAGGTTTTGTCCCGGTGGCCTTCCGTGATGCCGCAAACTCCACATGCACGATGGTGTGCTCGCCAGGCGCCGATTCAACGTGGAACGTGCCATCAATCATTTCGACCCTCTCCCTCATACCAATCAGGCCCAGACGGTCGGTTTTTCCCGCATCCAACCTTCCGCTCACTTCAAAGCCCTGGCCATTGTCCTTGATGGCCATGCGGACGATACCTGCAATGAGTATGAAGCTAACTTCAACCTCGCTGGCTTTCGCATGTTTGGCCACGTTGGTCAGAGCTTCTTGGGTAACCCGGAAGAGAACCGTTTTCACTGCTGCCGGCAATTTTTCGATTCCGGCAAACATCACCAGACTGGTACGAATTCCGGTGCGTTCCATGAACTCTTTCATGAATGACTGGAGCGCGGGAACCAATCCGAGATCATCAAGCATCGCGGGGCGCAGCTCCCTGGCGAAGCGATGCACGACAGCCACCGCATTTTCAACCAACAAGCGGGTATCCAGGATCTGCTGCCTCGCGGGCACGAGGCCAGCACTGGTAAGCTGGCTGAGTGCCGTGAGATGCACGGTCACTCCCACCAGAGTTTGCGCGATGACATCGTGCAGTTCGCGGCTGATGCGCTTTCGTTCCTCCTCTTGTGCATTCAGAATCCGATGTGAAAGGATACGCAACTGTTGCTGCTGTTTGCGTGATTGTTTCAGAAGAAGGCTTTGCTGGAGGCGCGTTTCGCGGAGTGACTCCTCCACCCCTTTGCGTCTGGCGATCTCCTGCTTGAGTTTCAGGTTGGAGGCGGTAAGCACATCCAGCCGCCTGCGGGTGGCTTCGGCCTTCGTTCGCTCGGTGATGTCGTTGAAGAAACAAACCACTCCATACTCGCCGGCGGGCAGCGTCACACGCTGGGTCTGCCACTCGTAATCCTCTTTTACTCCGAGGTCCCGGCGCCGTTCGCTGAATCCAGGCGACTGATAGGACTCACCCGTTTCCAAGGTGTGCCGGAAATGCGCGACGATCTCTCCAGCGACATGCCGTGGCCAAATCGTGCGTATGACTTCGGTAAAATCACGGCCTATCAGTGGCACGACTTTTTCAAAAACATGCAGCGCCGTCGGGTTGACTTGTTGCATGCAGAACCTGGCATCCACCACATAGACTCCGATGGGGGCTTGATCGATGAGTGCGGTGAAGAGCGCCTCGTTCCGGCGCAGGCTCTCCTCGGCCCGCTTGCGCACCGTGATGTCCCGGATGTTGCACTGGATAACCGGATGGCCGCCCTCCTGATAGAGATTCGCCACCACTTCCACTTCCTGGTGGCGTCCGCCTTGGCTTTCAAGCGGTAGATTCTCGTAGCGGACCTCGTGGCTAGCCTTCAGTTTCCGAAACATTTCCCGGCTCGCCGCTTCATCTTCGAGCAAGCCGATTTCGAACAGTTCCTTGCCCACCAGCTGATCTTGCGAATATCCCAGCAAGCGGGACATGAACGGATTCGCATCCGCGATCCTGCAGGTGGCGGGATCGATCAGAAGGACGCCGTCATGAGCCGCTTCAAACAGGCGGCGGTAGCGGATTTCTGAAATGCGCACGGCATCTTCAGCCTGTTTGCGCTGGGTGATGTCCATGACCGCAACACGGTATTCACGACCACTCGAAGAACACTGGACTTCGATGTTCACGACCATCGGTGGCCGTCCCTTGACCAGAAACTCAGAATCGATGGATTGTTTGACAGCCTGCTCGGAGACTTGCCGGAGGAACCCGTGAAACGCGCTGCGATGGTCCGGTGAGACGAGCTGTGCGAAAGATTGTCCCACCAAGCGTGAGCGCTCGATGCCGACAAGGCTTGTTCCGGGTAGATTCACATGCAGGATCATCACCTCCGGTGAGAGGGTGAAATAACCCACGGGTGCGAAATCATAGAGATCTGTGAATTTATCCAACAACGATTCCGCTTCATCGCGCGCGATTCGCAGTTCGTTGTTCTGCATTTCCAGCTCGATCTGGTGAACTTCCAATTCATGAAGCAGCCTGCGGACATCTGTTTCCGTCCGGGGAACGCCCGTTGCCGGTTCAGCCTCACGGGCCTGGCGTTCGGCCCGGCGGCGCAATGCGGTGGGATCCTTGTTGATTTCGGGTTTCTGCGGCATGGGAGAAATTCTATGGTTTTCGGGGATCCGGCGGTTTTCCATTGGCATTGCGCGTGCGCTTGCGCTTGCGTTCGACGATCAAATC
>JBBRIB010000264.1:0-5226 GCA_038221745.1 Verrucomicrobiales bacterium | reverse complement strand
TCTGCTCGACCGCCGCCGCACGAGTGGCCGGCCTGTCCCTACGGTCGGCGCGCTCATCGACGATGGCGAAGGCCGCGTCCTGATGATCCGCACCCACAAGTGGGGCGACCGCTGGGGCATCCCCGGCGGAAAAATCGAGCGGGGCGAGACTTCTATTGCCGCTCTACGCCGCGAGATTCGCGAGGAAACTGCGCTTGAGCTGGGAGACATCCGGTTCGTTCTTGTGCAGGACTCGATTGATTCGCCCGAGTTCATGCGCCCAGAGCATTTTCTGCTTCTCAACTACATCGCACGCGCCCTTTCCAACGCCGTCTGCTTGAATGATGAGGCTGAAGAATTCCTCTGGCTTGCTCCCGCGGATGCCATTGCACTGGATCTCAATCAAGCCACTCGTATTCTTATCGCCGAGTGTGTCGAGCGGAAACTCCTTCCCTTTTAAACGATGAATCCTCCCAAAGATACCATTGAGATTCGCCGCCTGCGCGTCTCCGCCTACATCGGCGTGCCTGATGAAGAGCGGGCTGAGCCACAAACTCTGCTCGTCACGGTGAAAATGACACCCAGCCAGAACTTCGATGGCCTCGCCGATGAGATTTCACGCACCATCGACTACTATGCCGTTTCCTTGGAAATCGAAGCCCTCGCCGCTGCTGGACCACGCCACCTCATCGAGACCCTGGCCACAGACATCGCGGAATGTTTGTTAGGTGGACATCCGCTGGCCAAAGTTCTTGTCCGCATCGAGAAACACATCCTCCCGAACACCGAATGTGTCGCAGTGGAAATCGAGCGCAGCCGTCTCTGACATTACAGCTCGCGCTCTCGATCAATCATTGATGTCAAACGATGGCGTTGGCTCCGGTAGTGTTGTTTCAGACGATTAAAACGCTTCGCTTTCGCTATGCCAAATATGAAACTCAAGCTTCCCAACAAGATGGGTAATAACCCCAGAAAGGTGAATTGCGGCGAAATTCCTCTAAGGAAGACAAACATCACGCAGCCCATTAAAACCAAAACAAGGCTTGTGATGAACGTGCCGATTTCTGATGGCTCGAGGAGGCTTCCATTCTTGTCACGGATGAGTAAATTCTCACGCTGTTGCTCCCACTCCCGGTCCAGTCTTTCCAAGTCATTTTGCAGCTTGATGACTTTCAAATTGCCGACCATCTGATCCGTGGTTCTCTCGATTTTCTCGAGTAGCCTACTGTGAGTGACCGTCGGGTCATGGACGATTTCCAGGCGGGAATTGCAAAAATTACAAGTGACATAACGCACGGATTCGTCCACCTGCAAATCCGCCCCGCAGCCTTGGCAACAAACTTTGGTAACTTTCATTGACTACCCTTCTTCGCGAACACCAGACCACTGCGGGATGGGGTGTAAATCTGCATCACCTCACCGGCGGAGACGGGGTAATCGAAGCCATGATCCACTCGGCCCTGACCACCGGTCTCAGTCACATCGGAGTCTAACACAATCTCGCGGGTTTCGGTGCCGGCGACTTGGATGGGGTAGCCGAACACTGAATTCGCTACGGAGAAATTGAAGACGAAGACGAGATTTCCCCGCTCCGCGACGAGGATCTTCTGCGCGTGATCGATGAACATGAGCTGCGCGGGCGGTTTTCCTAACAGGTCATATTGCTTCGCGAAGTGGATCAATTGCCGGTCGAACTCGGCAAGCCAGCCGTATTTCAATTCAGGATTATCCACCAACGACCATTGGCGGCGGCAGTAGTGGTAGGACCAGCCGTTGCCTTCACGAGGGAAATCCAGCCACTCAGGGTGGCCGAACTCGTTGCCCATGAAAGTAAGGAAACCTTCTCCGCCCAGCACCAAGGTCACCAACCGGATGAGCTTGTGCATGGCGATGCCGCGCTCGATGACGGGATGGGGATCCTCTTTGCCCATGTGCCAATACATTTCCTTGTCCATCAGCCAGAAGGCGAGCGTCTTGTCACCCACGAGTGCCTGGTCATGGCTCTCTGCATAAGCGATGGTGGCTTCGCCGTAGCGGCGGTTCGCAAGCACGCCCCACAGCTCATCGAGATTCCATTCTTCATCACGGCTGTGCTTGAGGAGCTTGATCCAGTAGTCTGGAATGCACATGGCGAGGCGATAGGAGAAACCCACGCCGCCGTCTGCGATGGGACGGCAGAGGCCCGGCATGCCGGACATGTCTTCACCGATGACGATCGCGCCGGGTTTGATTTCCTGGATGAGTTGGTTGGCGAGTTTCAAATAGAGAACGGCATCATCATCCGCATCCGCACCGAAGTAGTCGTCATAACTGCCAAAGGCCTTCATACCACGCGAGTGATAGAGCATTGAGGTGACACCATCGAAGCGGAATCCATCGAAGCGGAATTCCTCGAGCCAATAGCGGACGTTCGAGAGCAGAAACTGCCGCACTTCAGGGCGCCCGTAATCGAAGCATTTCGAGTCCCACGCGGGATGATCGCCGAGCGGGCCGTTGTGGAAATATTGGTGGCCGGAGCCATCAAAGTCGTTGAGCCCTTCCGCAATGTTTTTGACCGCATGGGAGTGGACGATATCGAGCAGGACGGCCAGTCCGAGGCCGTGGGCGGTATCGATGAGATATTTCAAATCCTCCGGCGTGCCAAAGCGGGAACAGGGCGCGAAGAACGAGGAAACATGATAGCCGAAGGAGCCATAGTAAGGGTGCTCCTGCACCGCCATGAGCTGCACCGTGTTGTAACCGCCCTTGGCGATGCGGGGTAAAATGAACTCGGCGAATTCCCGATAGGTGTGGACCCTTGGTTCCTCCCCGCCCATGCCGACGTGGGATTCGTAAATCAGAGGGGAGCCAATTGAGGTGGGATCAAATTCATTTTTCCAAACATGGGGAACTGGCGCATTCCAGATCTGCCCGCAGTAATCGTGCGTCGTGGGATCTTGCACCGCACGCCGTATGCATGCCGGGATTCGATCGCGCCGCGAGCCATCTGCGCCGACGATGTGAAGCTTTACTTTCTGCCCGTGGGCGAGTGCGGCCTCAGGAAGGTCCAGCTGCCAGATGCCGTTGTTGGAAAGTGAGAGTGGGTGAGTCTCACGATTCCATCGATTGAAATCACCAATCAGAGAGACAGCCTGCGCAGCGGGTGCCCACTCGCGCACGGTCCACGCATGGCTCGAAGGATGAAAATGGATTCCCACGAATTTATGTCCTGTAGCGTAACTTGCCAGCGATTGGGAACGGCTCTTGATCGCCTCCCACTCCCCTGTGAACTGTGCCATCCGGCGCTCGATTGCGGGCTGATGGGGTTCAAGCCATGGATCGTCTATCACCAATCTGGGTTTCGCGCTCATTGCGCTTTAGACTGACCAGCGTATCGAATCCCGCAAAGCGAAATCCGCAGGCTGTTAGGCACTATTTTCAGGCATCCCTCGTTTCTGATAGGGTGCGCGTTTGGTTCTGAACAAGTTGCGCGAATCCAGTGGAAAAAATTCGCTGCCATGGAATTATCGCCACCGACTCCATCGCCCCGGAAAACGATTGTCACAACTTTGTCACTTTGTAAACCGTTTAAAATCAACGCGATACATGTCTATCTGATAGAAACGCTCAATGATATTTCAGGGACGCTTATTAAATCCGAGGTCAAGTTTTAAAAAAAATCTCTCGTGGAACCCTTGTGGAATAGAGCATAAAACTTTGAACTGTTAGAGGAGGGCAGAAAGTTTTTCCCGCAGATCAAATCACTCTCCATGTTCTTCATCTCAACGCGCTGTCATCCTCGGGGGAGGAGGCTCCAAGCGCGGCACCAATTAATTTAAAAAACAAAAAACCGAAATGGAATCTGAGGAGTTTGAGGCGGGTGGGATGGCAGATGAAATGACTCTCCAAATCGAGGATGGGCGGGATTGGGATCATGTGTGCCAAGACTTGCGGGCGATGGTCAGTGCGGATGCTTTCCAACGCTGGTTTGGAACAGCGAGATGGATGGGCGTGGAGGATGGCATCGGCTCGCTTGCGGTGCCGGGAGAAATTCATCAGGTATGGATCGAGACGAACTATCTGCCGGAATTGACCATGGCCGTGAGTCAGACTTACGAGGAAGTGCGTGAGGTTAGGGTGCTTGTGTGTGACAGCCTGGCCGTGGCGGGAACACCCTCTAACAGTTTCTCTTCCCGGCAACAGCAGCACCCCACGAAGTCTGCCATGCTGGAAGGTGAGGCACTTGAGCGAAGAACAAAAAGCGCTGGCCTGAATACTTCTTGCACGTTTGACCGTTTCGTCGTCGGCGCCAACAGCCAGTTCGCCCATGCCGCCTGCGAGGCGGTCGCAAAAAAGTCCGGCCTCGGCTACAATCCTCTTTTCATCTACGGCGGCCCGGGCCTCGGGAAAACGCATTTGATGCAAGCCATCGGCCATGAGCTTCTTCGTTGCCAGCCCGGCACCCGGGTGATTTATCTAACCTGTGAGAAATTCACCAACGAGTTCATTGATGCCGTACGCCGGGGCGATATCGAGAAATTCCGCCGCCGCTACCGCAGCTCGGATGTGCTTCTGATTGATGACGTGCAATTCCTCGGCGGCAAAGAACGCTCACAGGAAGAGTTTTTCCACACCTTCAACACGTTGTTGGATGGGCGCAACCAAGTCGTCCTCACCTGTGATCGCCCTGCCTCCGAGATTAAGAATCTCGAGCCTCGGCTCGTTTCCCGCTTCGAGTGCGGCCTGACGGTGGAAATGCAACCACCCGAGATGGAAACGCGGATGGCGATTCTCAAAAAGAAATCGATGGAGTGGAAAGTGCGCGTGGACGAATCCATCCTCCACTTCCTCGCCGAGAAAATCCGCACCAATGTCCGCCGCCTTGAAGGGGCGCTGATGCGGGTGGCCACTTACGCCTCGCTCGCTGGAGAAAGCGTGAGTGTCGAAAAAATCGAGCACCTGTTGCGCGATCTCCTTCGTGAGGAAGCCAGCCGCCAGGTGACGATTGATGATATTCAGAAAGCCGTGGCCGAGCACTATGATCTGCGCCTGGCAGACATGACAAGCCGCCGCCGCCCGGCCAGCGTCGCCTTCCCACGGCAGGTGGCGATGTTTCTCAGCCGCACTCTGACCAAAGGCTCGCTGATGGAAATCGGCGAGGCCTTCGGCGGGCGGGATCACGGGACGGTCATCCACGCCTGTAAGAAAATTACTGGAAAAATCAACGATGAGCCGGGTTTGAAGGACGCAATTTCCAGAATCGAGTCC
>JBBRIB010000263.1:0-5241 GCA_038221745.1 Verrucomicrobiales bacterium | reverse complement strand
TGAATTCAAGACGCTTACCCTGGTGCAACCCTCCTACATTTCTTCAGTAGCCTCTTCCCAGAAGCGGATCACGCTCTCGTAAACCCCTAGCCCCGCCGCACTCGCCATCGTCGCGCAGGAATCCCGCCGCTACTACACGCTCGGCCATCTGTTCTGCAAACACCGTGAATCCCTGCACCTCCATCAGTGGCGGCGGTTTCCAACCGCCATGCCCCATCATCCATTCCAAGGGAAACATTGATGCTCGCCACTGTCCAAGGTCTCGCCCGAGGGCGCAACGGCGATCTTTGTAAGATTCTCCTCAGTTAAATCCTTTAATCCCTCTCAAACTCCCCGCAGGACTTCGATGCCCTGCGCCTGGAGTTTTTCCGTGAACTCGATGTCCGCCCCTTTATCCGTGATGAGGCAACTGATCTCCGAGGTTTTTGCAAAAAAGAACGCCGCTTTTTCTCCGAGCTTGCTGTGGTCTGCTAGGAAAACAACATCCTCGGCATAGGCGATGACGCGTTCCTTGAAGGCTGCTTGGCGTGCGTTGCTCTCACTTACGCCACGCTCAAGCTGGAGTCCGTTTCCGGAAAAAAACATGCGGTGGATGTTATAGCGTTGGAGGGATTTTTCCGCGGTGAGGCCGATGAAGGAACGGGACTTGGGATCAAACAGCCCGCCCGTGCAGATGAGATCCAGATTGGGCCGATCTGATAGAGAGGTGAAGACGTTGAGCGCGTTGGTGAGGATGGTGAGAGGCAGGTCCGGCAGAAACTCGGTGAGCGTGAGCGAGGTGGAGCTCGCATCGAGAAAGAGGGTTTCATTCGCCTGGATACGGCTGGCCGCGAGGCGGGCGATGGCGCGTTTTTCGTCCCTGCGCACCGCTTGGCGCTGCAAAAACGGCTGATCTTCCAAGATCCGCAGCGGCCTGCTCACCCCGCCATGGGTGCGGATCAACTCACCGCGTTTCTCAAGAATTTCAAAATCCTTGCGGATCGTCTCATCGGTCACACCGAGCTCTGCGGCGGTGTCCGTCGTCCGCAGCGAGCCTCCATGGTGGAGGAGTTCTAAAATTCTGCGTTGGCGGTCGATTGCGAGCATCGGGAAAAATGAGTTTTGTGTCTCCAAAGAACGAGCGGGTTTTTGCCAGCCTTGTCAATCACATCCGTGGGGCATAGATTCCGCCATATGATCACAATCGAGCCGATCGGAAACACCAGGAGCCAATGGGGCGAGGGCCCCGTGTGGTGGCAAGGAGCGCTATACCACGTGGATATCGAGGGCCAGCGCGTACACCGCTACGAGCCGGAAACAAACACGGAGCGCTCGTGGGAAATCGGCCAGCGCGTGGGCACGGTGGTGCCGCGCGAGAGCGGTGGCCTGGTGATCGCCGGGGATCATGGAATGTATTTTCTGGATGAGGCCACCGGTGCGCTCACCCACCTCGTGGATCCCGAACAAGACCTTCCGGACAACCGCTTCAATGATGGAAAATGCTCTCCCGATGGGCGGTTTTTCGCCGGCACCATCAGCCTTGTGAAAAAAATAGGCAGCGCGAAACTCTATCGCCTCGATCCGGACCTCACGCTCCACGAAGCCTTCGGCCCGGTCACCAATTCCAACGGCATCGCTTGGTCCGCCGATGGCAAAACCGTTTTCTATATCGATACCCCGCGCAAAGAAGTGCTCGCTTTCGATTACGAGGAGGACGGCCGTTTGCGCAACCTGCGCAGTGTGATTTCCACCGCCCATCTGGATTCCTCGCCCGATGGCATGACCATCGATGCCGAGGGAAATCTATGGATCGCTTTCTGCCATGGCGGCTGCGTGGCCTGCTTCAACCCAGCCAGTGGCAAGGAGATCCGCCGCATCGGGCTGCCCTGTGTGGAAACCACGGCTTGTGCATTTGGCGGGCCGGATCTCGCGGACTTGTACGTCACCACCGGAATCCACAAATCCATCGTCGAGGAACACGCCGGGCGCTTGTTCGTCATCCGTGGCTTGGGGGTCAAAGGCGTGCCGGCCCATGCCTTCGCCGGCTGATCCTGAAAAAATTTTTGCACAATTGCGCGCGGGCGAATCGCTGGCATGTTAATTCATCGCTGTTTATGAAACTTAACACCACCACCCTGTTCAGCATCCTCGTCGTCACCGGAGCAGCAACATTTTTCGCCGGGAGAATTTCCTCCACCCCGCAGGCCGCCGCCACAGCTGAACAAGCAGGCCCTGCGGAAACCCGCTCGACTCGCAGCGAAGACGCAAGCACGCCCACCGGCGATTCCCGCACCCGCCGCACTCAGAAGGCCGCTGCCCTTTCGCCCGCAGACCGCCTCATCCGCTTGGAATCCATCGTCCGTGGGGAAAATGCGCTGGATCGGAACCGCGCCTTGCTCGCGTTTATCGATCAACTTGCCCCCGCCGATTTCGAGGCCGCCGTCGCCCAATTTCGGAGCCTCGGCCTGACCGAAGACCGCATGGGGGAATATTCCCTCCTGCTCACCGCTTGGGCCGCTGCCGATCCCCTCACCGCCCTCGCTTACTCCAGGGCAAACACCCGTGGGGACTTCGCCACCGATACCATCCTCAGCACCTGGGCCACCGCAGATCCCGAGGCCGCCATCCGCTGGGCCAATGCAAACTTTACTGGCGAGGGCGCGAATCCCTACCTTGCCGGGGTCATTCGCGGCATCGCCGAGACCGATCCCGCCCGCGCCACCGCCCTGCTCACCGGCATGCCACGTAGCGTGGAGCGGGGAAAAGGCTTGGATGCTTTTTTACCCCATCTCCTCCGCCAAGGCAACGATGCCGCCTATGCCTGGATCGCCAACCTCAAGGATGACGCGCTCAAGGGCGGTGCCGTCGAGCGGGCCGCCGTGCCACTCGGCGAGCGCGACCCCAAAGGCACCATCGCATGGCTCGCGTCCAATCCCGGTGAGCAAGCCTACCGCCGGGTGGACAATGTTTTCGGAAACTACGCCCGCAAGGACCCCCAAGCCGCCCTCCAGACCTTCCAGGCCATGCCCGCAGGCAGAGATCGCAGCAGTGCCCTCAGCGGACTCGTCGTCGCCCAAGCCACCCAGAACCCCACCGCCGCCGTGGAACTGATGGACCGTTACCCCTCCGATGTCACAGACCGAGTGGTCCAGCAATTGATCTGGCATTCGTTTGAGAAAGACACCGGCACCGCCATGTCCCAAATTGCCCGCATCACCGATCAAGGCCAGCGCGACCGGATGTATGGCCGTGGCATGAAAGTGTGGATTGATCGCGATCCCGCAGCTGCCCAAGCGTGGATGAAATCCAATCCACTCCCGCCTGCCCTCCTGCAAGAACTCAACGGCCGCCTCTCCAAACCCTGATTCGTAAGCCGGATTTCCTTCTGCCGCCAGTGCTCCCGCTTCACCCGCGTTGACAGATGCCCCGCCGCCCTCCAACGTGCCGCCCATGGACACGATGAAATTACTCCTCGGCGCTACGGTCGCCCTTCTGCTGGGCGCCATCGCCGTCTCATGGCAAGGCATGAAAACAGGAGTGGCGAACACTTCGAAGGATGAAATGGCCCGCCTTGAAAAGCAGATCAAGGAACTCCGCTATGAGCAGGACAAACTTGCCATTGAACGCCAAACGCAAGCCCTCCGGAATGCTCCCGCCAGCGTGCCCACCCCTTCCAGCTACGCGGAAATCGAGGCCATGAAAGTCCAATTGGAGGCAAACAATGCCGCCGTTGCCAAAATGGAAGCGGAAAAAACCGGCCGCGATGCCAAGCTCGCCGATAGCGAGGAACTCCTGCTGGACCAACGCAAGCTCGAACAAACCGATGGTGAACTCCGCCGCGCCCGCATGATCAGCGAGGCCCTGCTCATCGGCCGCGTTCGGGAATACGTCGAAGATGCCCAATACGGTGGCTTCGTCACCTTCGATGTCCTCATGCCCGAGCAAGTCCAGCCCGGCACCATCCTCGCGATCCGCCGCAAAACCGGCATCCTCGGGAAACTCAAAGTCTCCGAGGTCGCCTCCGATGGCGCCATCGCCAATCCCATCCCCGGCTTCGGCCCCATTCAACCTCAGATCGGCGACGAACTCATCCTCCCTCCCCAATATTAAATCTCAAATCTGAGATCTCACATTTCAAATTTCAAATTTCTCCAGAATGTCCATTACAGTAGGCCTCATCTCACTCGGTTGCGCCAAGAACCTCATCGACTCGGAAGTCATGATCGGTCACCTCGCCCAGGCCGGCATGTCCCTCACGCCAGATCCCGAACTCGCCGATGTCCTCATCATCAACACCTGCTCGTTCATCGATATGGCCAAGCAGGAATCCATTGATGCAATCTTCGGCGCCGTCAAAGATCGTGCCGATGACCCGGACCGCGCCCGCCAGAAAATCATCGTCGCCGGCTGCCTTTCCCAACGTTTCGCCAAAGACCTCCCCGGCATCATGCCCGAGGTGGATGCCTTCATCGGCCTCGATCAAATCACCAAGGTCGCGCCGATCATCGAGAATCTGTTAGGAAAGAAAAACCATTCCGAGGTCCGGAAAACCGAAGGCCCATCCGCCACCGATGATCCCCGGGACTTCGTCACCCTCAAGCCGCAATACGTGCCGGACTACTCGACGCCCCGCATGCGCCTCACGCCGGATCATTTCGCCTACGTTAAAATCGCCGAAGGTTGCAACCACACCTGCACCTTCTGCATCATTCCCACCATCCGCGGCAAGCACCGCTCCCGCACCCAGGACTCGGTGGTTAGAGAAGTCCAGGCCCTTGTCGCATCCGGCGTCAAGGAAATCAACCTCATCTCCCAGGACACCACCTACTTCGGTATGGACCAATGGGAAGGCAAGCGCCCCACGCCCAGCTCCCCGGTGGATTCCAGCAGAGGCGAGTCGCTCACCACCCTGCTGCGCGAGATCAATAAGATCGAGGGGGATTTCTGGGTCCGCCTGCTTTACACCCACCCCGCGCATTGGTCGGACGAGCTCATCACCACCATCGCCGAGTGCGATAAAGTGGCCAAATACGTCGATATCCCGCTCCAGCATATTTCCGATCGCATGCTCACCGCCATGAAACGCGTGACCACCGGCGATTACATCCGTGATCTGCTCCGCCGCATGCGTGCCGGCATCCCCGGCCTCGGCATCCGCACCACTTTCATCGTCGGCTTCCCCGGTGAGACCGAGGAAGATTTCCAGGAGCTGCTAGAATTCATCGAGGAGTTCCGCTTCGAGCGCGCCGGTGTTTTCCAATA
>JBBRIB010000262.1:0-5300 GCA_038221745.1 Verrucomicrobiales bacterium | reverse complement strand
TCGGAGATCAGTTGCCTCATTACGGATAAAGGGGCAGACATCGAGTTCACGGAAAAACTTCAAGCCCGCGGCATAGAAGTCTTGCGAGGCATCTGATCGACGAGGACCGACCTTCGACATTAAGACCTTCGACTCTCGACGTTCTTCTATCTTCCCCTTTGCGTCCCTCCGAGACCTCTGCGCCTCTGCGGTGAAAATCCCCAATCCCCGGCCCCTCATCTACCCTCTTAAAAATCAGTGTCCTCAGCGTAATCAGTTGTAAAAATCTCCTCTTCACTTCTCTGGATTAACTGCAAAGCCGCAAAGGTCGCAAAGGATCGCAGAGAAAGTCCCAAACAATATCCCGAAGCATCAATCCTCGTTCATCCAAACTCACGCTTCACACACTCCTTTCCAACCTACCTTTGCGTCCCCCCGCGACCTTTGCGCCTTTGCGGTGAAAATCCCCAATCCCTGTCCGCCTATCGCCATCGGCGTGCGAAGCGAGGGAGAAAGTCGAAAGTCTAAAAGTCGAGAATGCACTGCGCTTCGCCCACTCCATTCGCCCGCATCCGCATTGCTGAACAAAATGCCCAAAGGTTCTCCCCTTCATTGACCTTCGTCTTTTTAATGACTTCCAATGCGGAATGGTCTGTCCCTTCGTTACTATGGACTCCACACTCTCCTCGGCGCACGCCCTAGCTCGTCTCGATAAAATCTACGCACGCTCATGACCCCAAAGTTGGACACCGTTATACTACGGAGATTGAATTTACCTAATAGCATTCTCCAACGCCTCGCGAAGCGCCTTGAGCATGGCTACGGCATGCGGGCCATCACCATGGATGCAGAGCGTTTGAATCGTCTGGCTGCGGGCGAGTTCGAGGGCTTGGGCGACGGCTTCTTCAAGGTTTGAAATCACGGCCCCGGGTTCTGTGCGTGGGACGAGTGAACCATCTTGGCGGTAGCGACGATCTGCGAATCCTTCCGCCATCACCTGCATGCCTGCTGCCTTCGCGGCTTCTGTCAGGGTGCTGAGGGGTAGTGCGTAAATGATGGCGTGGGGTGAAATTTTACGAATCCCTTCGATCACTGCGGCGGCGAGTTTTGCATCGCGATTCGCTTGATTATAGAGTGCGCCATGGGGTTTCACATGATGGAGTTTTCCCCCAGTGATGTTTGAAAGTTTCTCCACTTGCCGCGCCACCAGATCCATCACTTCTTGCAGGGGCAACCCGAGTTCCCGCCGCCCGAAGTTTGCTCTATCCTCGTAACCCGGATGCGCGCCGATGGCCACCCCGGATGAACGTGCGAGTTCTACGGTGCGGCGCATGATTTCATCACTTCCGGCATGGCCGCCACAAGCGATGTTGCAGGAAGTCACGAGCGCGAGCAGCGCCTCATCATCACTCCCGCCTTCACCCAGATCTGCATTTAAATCGATCATGGTCTATTTCTTTAACTCGATCCCTACGGCGAGGCGCATCATTTCTCTTTCCGCTCGTTGTTTCAGCCGTTGGGCCTCCTGCCATGTGACTTCACGGAATGTTACTTTTGTCCCCGGCCATGCTCGTGCCAGTTGTGGCAAATCCGCAGAGATCACATGGCCGATTTGTGGATAGCCACCCAAGGTCTGGCGCTCGGCTAACAGAATGATCGGCTGCCCGTCCGGTGGCACTTGGATGGTGCCACAAGCCACGGGCTGCGAGATCATTTCACGCGATGTTTCCATCTCCAAGGGAGGGCCGGTGAGGCGGGCACCCATGCGGTCGGATTGTGGAGTGATCTGATAGATTTCCGAGCACAAGCGGGCGTGCGCCATTGGCGAGAACCATTCCTGCTGCGCACCTGCTAGATAGCGGAGTTCGATCTGGGAAATCCGCCCTGCCCGCCCGATGTGCCAGCCGTCGGGTTTGGGGATTGCGCCTGCCGTTCCGCAGCACAGTTTATCGCCCGCTTTCAAAGCTCTGCCGTGATGGCCGCCGAAGCCGGCACGAAGATCGGTGGCCGCGCTATCCAACACTTTTGGCACCTGAATGCCGCCCGCCACGGCGAAATAGCCGCGCACACCGCTGGTGAGTTTCGAGAGATCGATCACCTCGCCTGCGGAAACCTCCCAAGATTTTCCCATACCATCCAGCCATGCGACCACGGCCTTGGAGTGGAACTTTAGAATTGGGCCGCTCACGCAGATTTCCAAGGCGGCAGCCCCGGGATCGTTTCCGACCAATAGGTTTGCCGCGCGCAATGACTCCCGGTCCACCGCGCCGCCGGGCGAGACACCGGACGCTTCATGGCCCGGCCGCCCGAGGTCCTGCACCGTGGTCAGGGCACCCGGCTGGAGGATCTCGATGAGGGCATCTGCGGAATCCGGGTCTTCCATCGCGGCGTCATGCCTTGCTGTTAGGGAAGTTACCGGGATGAATTTCACCCGATCCCCAGGACTGAGCAATGCGGGCGGCGAGTTATCGAGCCGGCAAAGCGCCTGAGTGGTATGGCCCAACACATGCCACCCGCCTGGCGAGGTGAAGGGATAGATGCCCGCCTGCGCCCCAGCGATGGCGACGGACCCGCCTGCCACTGCCAGCCGCGGGGTTTTGCGCCGGGGTATTCGCAGGCGTTCCGGCAGCCCTGACAGGTAGGGAAAGCCCGGGGAAAACCCCACCGCCGCCACGGTGTAGGAAGCGCCGCTGTGGAGTGAGATCACCTCGGCAGGGGTGAGGGCCAGGGTTTCCGCCACCTGCGCCAGATCCTCTCCCTGATACCAAACTGGGATTTCAAAATCACGGGTATCTGACAAATTTGTAGGCCGGGGACTGCGGAGGGCAGATTCGATCCATTCCTTTATCGCTTGTGCTTCCCCATTTTCAAAATGCACGGCAAGCGAAGCAAACGAGGAAACCACGTCAAGCACGCCAGGCGGGCGATTTCGCTCTAACAACTTCACCAGGCTCAAGACACCACCCAGCGGAGCTTCCCCGGGAATCTCCACCCACCATGCGGAATCTCCGAGCGGCTTGACGGTCACGCGTGCATGCTTGCCAATCGCCGCGGGTGGGGCAAGATCGAAGCCGCAGAATGAAACATCGCGTGATTCTTTTGTTGCTCGCCATGGCATCGCTTGCGTCATGCCAGGAACGTCCTGTTTCCAAATCCAAAACCATGCCCGCCCCGGATCGCGCCGCCGCCGCTGAAGCAAATGTCCGTCCCGCGCTTAAGCGGGATCTGGCAGCGCTTGGCCTGCATTATGGCGATCCGGTCTTCCTCCGCGCCTTCAAGGAGGAGCGTATCCTGGAGCTGTGGCTGCGCAAACGTGAGAACGGGAAATTCGAGTTGTTTCGAACCTACCCCATCGCCGCAGCCTCGGGCGATCTAGGGCCTAAACTTAAAGAAGGCGATGGCCAGGTGCCGGAAGGATTTTACCACGTGCCACCCGGTGCGATGAATTCCAACAGCATCTATCACCTCGCATTCAATATTGGTTTTCCGAATGCCTACGATCGCTCGTCAGGGCGGACAGGGAGCTTCATCATGGTCCATGGTGGCAGCGTTTCCATCGGCTGTCTCGCGATGACGGATGCGAAGATCGAGGAAATTTACTCTCTTTGTGCCGCCGCCCATCAAGCAGGACAGCCATTTTTCCGAGTGCATCTTTTCCCCTTCCGGATGAGCGCTGCGCGGCTGGCGCAGGAAGAACATGGCCCGCATGCTTCCTTTTGGAAGAATTTGAAAGAAGGCCATGATCAATTTGAAAATGAAAAAGTCCCTCCAGATGCGCAGACTGCAAACGGGAGTTATACTTTTAAAGAGTAGTGCTGACTCTCCTTTCAGGGCCACGGACTCGTGAATGTGCCTGACTCTGCCCAGCGGGCTC
This sequence comes from Verrucomicrobiales bacterium, assembly GCA_038221745.1. Classification (GTDB taxonomy): domain Bacteria; phylum Verrucomicrobiota; class Verrucomicrobiia; order Verrucomicrobiales; family Akkermansiaceae; genus Luteolibacter. Next base: position 1,447 of record JBBRIB010000262.1, on the reverse strand, counting down.
CACAAACAATCCCTGTCTGAAGAAAATCGTCCCAAGACACCCCGGAAAGTTACGTTTCCGGACAGCGGGTTGATAAATTCGAGGAAGTTTGATTCTGGAAGCTGGGCCGTGTTGATCCGTCAGTAACGACCCAGTTTAACGAACCCGCTTGACTAGCGGCGGCGGAGGGTAACCAGGACCAATGCGGTTGCCAGACCGAGCAGCGTTACGCTGGGTTCCGGCACGGCCGGCACGGTGACGCCGATGTCCGCCGCCGAGAAGCGGTAGATCACGGCGGAGCCCTCCGCATGTTCGAAGGCAAAGCCGGTGACGTTCGTACCCACGCCATTGTCGGTCACGTTGACCCCGCCCCAGGTGAGACCCGGCACGGCGGCGGACACCTCATTGAATGTTACCGAATACACCCCGCTCTCGATGGCCGAGCCGCTTGTCGCGTAGTTGGCCAGACTGCCGGACAGGTCGGAACTTTGGGCAACATCAATGGTGGTGAGATCGACGCCATTCATCATTCCGCCGATGTTCTCGGGGCCGCCGCCGCCCATCGCCAGCAGATAGATGGAGGTTTCGCCCGGTTCGAAGTCGAACGCGAAGCTGCCTGCGGCCGACACCTGGGCCGACCACGATGTGTCATTCTGGTAGATCAGGCGGGTGACACCCGTGCTGGTTCCCACGAACACGGCAAAGTCGTTGTCCGAGATGATTTGTAGGGTGACTGCCGCCTGGGAGAATGCGGTGGTGGCGAGGATAAAGGCGCCGAGGGCGGATTTACGGAGTATTGATTTCATGGTGGGTGCGATTGTAAGGGTCCGTAGCGGACTCAAACCATCTCGCAAGATCGAGGCCAACTTTCCAACTGAACTATAAAGTGTTGATTGTGAAAGAGTTATATTTAATTCGCTGATTTGGCGTTGGGTAAAACCTGGAAAAATTTTAAGGTAATCCCGAAAAATCTGCAGCATCGGTCACGAATGCGCTTGCTGGAAAAACAGGCATTGATCGTTGGTGCCCGCGGCCAGCTTTTCATCTCACGACCGACCCAGTTCGGAGCGGTGGAGTCCATTTCAAGGATTCCTTACACGCGTGCTTGGGGAGAAAGTCTTCCTTAATTGCTCAAACGTTTTCCCATCCGTTTCCGCCCCTGTGGAAGACCTTGGTGGATTCCGGATGGAATCGCTCGCCATGCCATCGCCAGAGTTCTATTCCTATCTGATCCGGTGCGAGGTTGACCAGATGGAATCCGTTCGGCTCGCCTTTGAGCCGGGTGGAACAGATGGAGGGACCTTGGGAAACGACGATCCTTCGGGCAGAATCCGCAGGTTCAGGGAAAAGGCAGATTTTCGACTGGTGAAAATGACCGGTGAGCAGGAGATCGATTTTCGATGTCTCGAGGAAGCTTTTCACCATTGCGAGCGGGGAGACAAGCGCGCGTTCCTTCACTCCAGATCCT
>JBBRIB010000261.1:0-5301 GCA_038221745.1 Verrucomicrobiales bacterium | reverse complement strand
TCGGGAGTGAACTGGATGCGGCGGAAGGACATATCCAGAGTGTCTGCGAGGGTGGAGATCAGCAAAGTCTTCGCCAAACCAGGCACACCCACGAGCAGGGCATGGCTTTTTGTGAAGATGGAAATGAGGATTTCCTCCACCACCTTGTTCTGGCCCACGATGACTTTTGCGAGCTCACGCTGGATGGCGGTGTAGATTTCCCGGCAGGATTCGACATCGGCGGGATTGATTTCTAGTTCATGCCCATGGGCGGCGTGGGTGGAGGTAGGCATAGTGTGATTAGGAGATGGACGATATTAAACTGAAGGGGTGATGGTGCTGGCGATGGGTGGAAAGACCCCCTGCACCGACTGCTCCGCTGATCGTGATGGGATTGGTGCCGCTTGTGTTGAAAAACCCAGTGTTGGCGTCGGTCCAAATGCCGGGATAACGCCGGGATTGGAATTTGCCGCCCATGCCGCCGCAGAAGCAAGGTCCCGAGCAGCACTGGCGGCCCTGGGATTGTTGGAGGCATCAAAATCGAAATGAGGTTGAGCTTGCGCGCTGGAAACAGCGAGGAACGTCACACCCACGAGGGCGAGGAACGGGTTACGTAACTTATTTTTCATGATTAGGAGGAGTGAGAGGTTTTCCAATCGGGGTGAACCCTACGTTCGGAATACGGGTTCGTTTTTCAAAAGGCCAGCCTAATTTTTTGTCAGGCGGAGCAAACACCATTACCGCCTTGGCCCGCTATCCCTGAACTGAGGGGTTTTCAAAACTTTAAGATGCCCGTATCAGGGTTCATCCCATACTTCTTGAAATTCGTAATTTTGGATCGGTGGCGCATACGTTACTCCCTAAGTGCGGTGTCCAGCGAAGAATGTCATCATGGGGAGGGCAATAATATGTGAGATCTTGGGCACCTGCGATGCATCCGGCCGTCCGCCATTCCAAGAACCTGTCTCAAATTCACACCGCTTTACTGAAATGGGTAGGCAGCGCGGCGAAGGCCATTTCACAAAGGCCGATGAAGGCTTCCTCGACGAGGCTTGGCTCGCGCTTGGGCGCATGATAGACTCCCCATTCGCGGGTGATGTTCGGCTCGCTGATTTCCACCATCACAAGGCTGCCATCCTCGATCTCGCGGCTCGCCACCCAGGGGGCCACGATGCCTACGCCGATGCCCAGCTTGGCCATCTCCTTGATCGCTTGCATGTCACCCAGGACGATGGGATTTTTCCCCCGTCCCACCTTGGATTCCAGCCATTCCTCGATGAGGCGGTGGGTTTCCGTGGCTTTGGCATAAATGATGAATTGGTGATTTTGAAGTGTCGTCAGCACGGAGCCCGGATTGATCGCCCACGGATGGAAGGGAGAAACCACGAAAGTCAGGCGATCGCCAAACATCTGGCGGTAGCCGTCCTCCGCCCGGCCGCGCGGCTTGAGGCCCACCACCAGATCCAGATCCGCCCCCGCCAATCGATCTAACAAACCCACGGTATCCCCCGCCTCGATCATCGGCTCACATCTCGGAAAGCAATCGCGGAACTCACGGAGCACCGAAGGGATGAGAAAATGGCAAAGACTATGCGGCGCACCGATCCGGATGCGGGTCTGGCCCCAGCGCCTGAGACCATCCAGATCACGGGTGGTCTGCTCCAATTCAAAGAGCACCCGCTTGCAACGTTTAAGGAGCAATTCACCCTCATCCGTCGCAGAAATTCGTTTTCCCGAGCGCTCAAGCAGCCGACAACTGAGCTGCTCCTCGAGAATTCTCATCGAGTGGCTCACCGCAGATTGGGTGACAAAAATACGCCGGGCCGCAAGCGTGAAACTGCCTTCTTCCACCACTGCGACGAAGGCTCTGAGCTGTCTTAAATCAGGAACCCAGTCCATAATTATGAATCCAATTCATCCTTGAATCGTTTTAAAATTAGCAGCGCTCATGCCAAATGCTCACATTTGGCACTGATCGCGCTCTCTACTCTGTAATGGGAGGAATTGAAAGTTCAGGGAGGCGATCTCCGATCCGTCTTGGGTTTGTTCCTCTGAACGATTGTGCGCCTATCGCCGTCGCGATCGAGCAAGGAATTTTTGAAACCTACGGTCTCAAAGTGATTGGCTCGCGCGAACTCGGCTGGGCCACCGTGCGGGATAAGATCTTTTACGGAGATTTGGATTGTGCCCAATCCATCTCCGGCATCGCCTTCGCGCTGGGCATGGGGCTGGGAGATTTGAAATCCGAGGTGGCCGTGCCGATGATTCTCAATCTGCACGGAAATGCCATCACACTATCGACCGAAATCAAACCCTCCGCTGTAGGAACGGGCGAGCACCTGAAGTCTTACCTTCGAAACTCGTGGAAAAAAGACCGGCCCTTCACACTGGCCGCCACCCATCGTTTTTCCTCCCATCACATTCTTCTACATCAATGGCTGCGGCGGCACGGGGTGGTTTCGCCCGATGAGGTGGAAATCGTATTCCTCCCACCGCCTTTGATGCCACGGCACCTCAGGGCCGGGCACATCGATGGCTATTGCGTGGGTGAGCCTTGGAATTCTGAATCCATCCTTGCTGGCACGGGCTGGTGCCCTGCCACGTCTGCCGAACTCTCGCACGGTCATCCCGAAAAAGTGTTGCTGCTTGCGGGAAGATTTTTGCGCGAGCGTAAAGAGGAAGCCATCCAATTGGTCGCCGCGTTGTTGGAGGCTTGCCAACTTTGCCAGGATTTGCTGTTCCGCGAGACGTTGATCTCGATTCTGGCCATGCCGAAATACACCGGCGCTTCCCCTGAGGTGTTGCGAAATAGCTTGGGCGAATCATTCCTAACAGGTATCGGCAAGCAGCCTGCGAAAAATTTCCATATCTTCCATGGCGAGACGGTGAATTGCCCCACCGTCGAGAAAGCCTCGTGGGTGTTGGCAGGGCTTCGCAACATCGGGATTCTTCCCGAAGTAACTTGTGGCTCGCTCTCGCGGATCTACCGGGAGGATGTTTTTCACGCCGCTGAGCATTTGCACGCCCGAGTCTAGGGCATCTGAACTTCCCCGGTTGCACATCCTGTTTCCTCGTTTAATGGCTCTACCATGAACTCATGGAAAGCCGCCTATCAGGGCTCACTCGCCGCAGATGCCCTCGCGATGCCGGTGCATTGGTATTACGACCGCGCAGCCCTCATCCGTGACTACGGCACCGTGGACCACTTCATGGCACCCCGCAATCCTCATCCAGGAAGCATCTTGTGGCGATCCAGCTACACCCCGCTCAATGAAAAGGGCGATATTCTCCGTGAACAAGCCGCTTACTGGGGCCAGCGGGAAATCCACTACCACCAGTTTCTCAAAGCCGGGGAAAACACCCTGAACTATCAGCTCGCCACCGCGCTCCATCAGCTCGTTTCCAAAAACGGCGGCTACGATGCGGACGAATGGCTGGAACTCTACGTCGCAAACATGTTAGAGCCCGGCTGGCACCGTGATACCTACGTGGAGGAATACCACCGGGCATTTTTCACCCGTTACGCCGAAGGAAAAGCACCTCGCAAATGTGGCATCAGCGATGAGCACATCGGCGGCCTCGCCACCGTTCCCGCCCTGTGCGCGGCGCTGGAAGGCACGCCACGGGAAGACCTCCGGCGCATCGTCAAAGAACACGTCGGGCTCACCCATGCCCATTCCAATGTGTTGCGCGCTGCGGACACCTTGGTGCGGTTGCTTTGGGGAATCTCCGAGGGCGAACCCCTGCGCGAAGTCATGCGCCGCGAGGCTGGAGATTGGATCTCGGGAAACAAAGCCGAATCATGGCGGGATCAACCGGACGAGCAGGTCATCGGCAGCCGCTTCAGCCCCGCCTGCTACATCGCGGAAGCCATGCCTGCCTCACTTTATCTGGTATGGAAATACCATGACGATTTTGCCGCAGGCATCACCGCCAACGCCATGGTCGGCGGTGATAACTGCCACCGCGGGGCCGTGGTCGGCGGTTTGTTAGGCGCTGCTTGCCCTGCAGAAACGGGTTCCGTAGGCCCTTTAACACCTGTTTGATTCTTTAGGGAGTTGTCATCCGGTTTACCTTGTCCCGGGAACTGCTGCCGCTTATAAGCCGTGCGGCACCACCGCCAAATGAAGAAGTCATTTTTACTCCTCTTGGCCGCTCTTCTCATTCTCCCTCACGGATTGCGCGCCGCCTCGGTCGAAGCTGCTGCCCCGGAATTCGTGACAGAAATGGCCAGGTTCCCCGCCATTGAAAAAGAGAGGGCACTTGAAGGCCTAGGCCCCAGACTCACCTTCCGCGCGGGCCAGCAGCCGTTTTTACTCGTCGCCACGATTATTTTTGTGCTGGCCATCCTCCACACCTTCGTCGCCGTGCCGATCACCAAGTATTCGCATAAAATCCAACATCACCACGACGATGAAGTCCGCCGACAGCGCGCGGCCCGCGGTGAGAAAACAAAAAAAGTCCACATCGTGAGCTTCAAGGCCACCATTCTCCACTTCCTCGGTGAAGTGGAGGCGATCTTCGGCATCTGGGTGGTCGTCTTACTTGGGGCGATGCTTTATTTTTATGATCTGAAAACTGTTGAATCATATATGATGGGGGTGAATTTCACCGAGCCATTGTTTGTGGTGATCATCATGGCTCTGGCCTCCACCCGCCCCGTGCTGCGCTTCGCGGAATCCTGTTTGAGTTTGTTCGCCCGCATCGGCAAGCAGACACCAGGCGCCTGGTGGTTGTCTTTGATGATCATTGCGCCGCTTCTCGGCTCCTTCATCACCGAGCCGGGTGCCATGACCATCGCGGCGATGCTTCTGGCGAAGAAATTTTACAAACTCAAGCCCTCGCCACTCTTCTCCTACGCCACCCTCGGCCTGCTGTTCGTCAATGTTTCCGTCGGCGGAGTCCTCACCAATTTCGCCGCGCCACCCGTCTTGATGGTGGCAAATAAATGGGACCTCACCACCCTCGAAATGTTTGTTCACTATGGCGACAAGGCCGTCGTTTCGATCATCGTTTCGAGCACCCTCTATTTCTACTTCTTCCGCAAGGAACTCGCAGAGCTGGCCAAACGCGCGGGCGATCACGATGGAGATGGCAAGGGCGACCTGGTATCCGAAAAGCGGAGCATTCCATTGTTTGTCACCCTCACCCACCTTGCATTCATGGCTTGGACAGTGGCCTTCGCCCACTATCCGCCCTTCTTCATCGGCGGGTTTCTGTTTTTCCTGGCCTTCTCGCAGGCCACCGCGCACCACCAAAATGAAATCAATCTGCGGGGGCCGATTCTGGTAGGTTTCTTTCTCGGTGGCCTCGTCATCCATG
>JBBRIB010000260.1:0-5312 GCA_038221745.1 Verrucomicrobiales bacterium | reverse complement strand
CGTGGATACGCTGCGTCTCATCCTCGCAGTGAACACCGAGATGATTTCCGCGATGGAACTTCGCGAGGAAAACTGCCAGGCCGCCGCTTCTGATCCGATGCTGCTCGCCACCGATCTGGCAGATTACCTCGTGAAAAAAGGTGTGCCCTTCCGCCATGCCCATGAATTGGTTGGCAAGGCCGTCGCCCAAGCGATTGCCACGAAGATTCCGTTAGATCAGCTCGATCTACCCGCGATCGATCCTGCTTATGGCCCTGATGCGAAAAATGTTTTCTCGCTGGAAACCGCCCTTGCCGCCCGCACCACTCCCGGTGCCCCTTCGCTGGTGAACGTGAAGGCGCAGATTGCCCGTTGGAAAGTTCTGCTGGCTGCTAGATGAAGTGCGGCATCTGACTCTAACACTCTATGGATACCGAGGGAAATGTCCGCCGCTACTGGGCCTTCATCAGTTACAGTCATTCAGACAAGTCATGGGCGGATTGGCTCCACAAGTCCCTGGAAAACTATCCGATGCCGCGCGATCTCGTCGGCAAACCCAGCCCGGCAGATGCACCCATCCCAAAACGTTTTATACCCGTTTTCCGGGACCGGGAGGAACTTCCAACGGCTACGGATTTGGGCGCAGTTATTGCAAAGGCGCTCCGGCATGCTCGGTTTCTTGTGGTGATATGCTCGCCGCGCAGTGCAAAGTCGCAATGGGTTGAACAAGAAATCGTCCATTACAAGAGGCTGCATGGAGAAGATCGTGTGCTATGCCTCATCGTCGATGGCGAGCCGTGGGCCAGCGATTGCAAACCCGGCTTCACTGCGGATGATGAATGTTTCCCAAGGGCGGTTCGATATCGATTGAGTGCTGCGGGTGAAGTTTCAGATGAGCGGACGGAGCCGATCGCAGCAGATGCACGCGAGGGCAAGGATGGGAAGGAAAACGCGGTGATCAAGCTGATGGCTGGTTTGTTAGGTGTCGGCTTCGATGATCTGCGTCGCCGTGAGCAGGCTTACCAGCGGCAACGGGTGAGGCGTTTTCAAATGCTCGCCGCTACATTTGGAGTTTTGTTGTTGGCTGCGATCACGGCAGCTTGTTATGCCCTCGTTCAAAAGAAAGCTGTGCAGCGCACACTCAGCCAGTCTGACTTGCAACTCTCAGTGCAGGCCCGGGACGAATATGATGTATCACGTAGCGCCGCATACCTTGCCCGCTCGCTCAAGTCAGACCCGGATAATCTTTCAGCTGCAATGGCAGCATTTTCCTTGCTTGCCCACCATCAGCAACATCCACCGGTAGGCCCCGTCCTGCGGCATCCGGGAGAGGTCAAGGCGGCTTTTGGTTCGATAGATGGAAAAACCATCGTCAGCGCATCGGGAGACATAATTTATCTTTGGTCCAGGCCTGACAACAAGCTGTTATCTCAATCCCCCGTGGATGATTCTGTAGTAATGGCCCTTGCGCCCATTCCTTCAGGTGCAGGTATCGTGGCAGGCACTGCTAAAGGCGCAGTGCATTTTCTTAGTCTAGCAGATCTCAAGCCGCAGCGAGAACCCCTTGCGACAGGGACGCCCGGAGTCCTCGTGCTGGCATGGAATCCGGCGGGCGATGTTTTGGCTGTGGGCCTAGCAGAAAACTCAGACCCCAAAAAAAGTGAGGGTTGGATCATGTTGGTCTCCGCCGAAGGGAAGGAAATTTCACGGGTCAAGCTTGATAATGTAACGCCACTCACGCTCGCGTGGTCCCGAGATGGCAGGCAAGTCGCCGCCGCTGGAGATTCACCTTTTTTCTATCATCTATCACTTGATGATTCGAAGCCTGGGCTAAAAGAACTCAAGTCCGATTTAGCTGTGACAGGCCTGTCTTTTGATGCTTTTGGGAAACTGCGGGTGATGGACCTTTATACCGGGCTGAAGAATTGGGATTTAGCAACGGGCGAAGCATCTGAATATCCCATCACGATTTCACCCGTCGCTTCCAAGACCGCGTTTTCACCCGATGGCTCAATGTTTTTAGGAATGCGCCACGGTCCATCTGCGATGATCTATAACGCACGGACAGGTGAAGTTCCGACGGAGCCGATCTCGCCGGGATTCACCGTAACGAACGGAATTTGGTTGGATGTGAATCATGTATTACTCACCGGTGAGAACGGCTTCGCTCAGGTGCGGCAAATCCGCCCGCCATTGCCAGTCGCCACCGTCGGTCATTTCAGGCATAGTTTCCCGGATGTCTCAACCCTTTCGAGTGATGGGGGGATCCTCGCTGCGGCAAATTCGGCTGACCCGTTGGTGCGCTTCTATGATACCCGGACTTTGAAGGAGATCAGCCGTCCACTGCGCTTTCCATCGGGGCTTCATGGCATGGGGTTCCTACCGGATGGGAAGACACTTGGCGCACTTTGTTTTGATGGGAAATTCCACCGGGTGGAGTGGCGCAAGGCATTGAAATTCGAGGTCGGAACTGAAGCTCTCATACCTAAAGTAGAAGAGAGTTTTTCACGAAACGATAGGGTGCGTTTCAATCCTCAAGGCGCACTGATGGCGGTGCCACAAGAACGGAGTGTATTAATGATAGATGTATCTCAAGGGAAAATACGCAATTTGATTGATCTAGCAGAAGAAGTGACAGCAGTGGCCTGGTCCCCGGATGGCACGGCGCTTGCAGCTGCGACGAAAGGACAATCATTGATCTACTTCCGGCCCGATGGCAGCACCATGGGAAACCTACAAAGTCCGAAGCTCAATTCACCCACGGTGCATTTGGAGTGGGCTCCAGATGGTCAATGCATCGCCGCACTCACAAATTCAGACCGAGTCGATTTTTACAATCCTACTACCGGGCGGCCGGCATCAGTGAGCTTGGCTACAGGCCCTTGTCTTGAACCGATGGCATGGGTTTCCAACGGTAAATGGTTGGTAACGTTTACAACTGAAAATGAAATGAAGCTATGGGACGTGAAAACGGGTGTGCCGATTGCAATATTACCAAAATTGCGCGGGCCAACGATGCGGGCCTACGATATGAATTCGCGCAACGAGATTCTTGCGATTACAGAAAAAGGTCTCGCGCTGATTCCTCTGGCAAAGATGAGCACCCCGCCTGCATGGGTGCCAAACTTCTTAGAAGCGATGGGCGGAGCACGCTTGAATGAGGGAGAGGATGCTCAGTTGTTCGATCCTGATGCATGGTTAGCAAAGGAAGCGGCGCCATCCAGCGACTCTGGAGATAGCGTTTGGGCACCTCTGCATCAGTGGTTACTCAGTGATGAACCGGGCCGTCCAGTGGCAGTGGGCGCTCAAATGCGCGAGCCTGAAGCTCAGCAACTGTCAGCACTGTTGGATAGCGATCAAACTTTTTCTGTGGTGCTCAAAAAAATTGATAGACTATGGAAATCTGAAAAAGAATCAGATCTAATGGAAGCCCTCGGGCTATGGGATAAGGCACTTCTTATTGATCCGGATTTCACTCAACTTGAGATGAGGCGCTTGAGATGGAGGCAATACTCACCAAAGCCTTTACTCATCCGAGACTCGAACCTTGCAATCGCAGCAGCTAAAGATTCAACGTTGATCGAAGTCCTTACTGCGAAGACCGGGGCGGCCAAGGCCATTCTTCAAATAGAACCTATGGATAAAGGTGCTGCCCGCAAACTGCTGCATGAAGTCCTTGCGGAAGATCCGGACAATCTTACCGCCAAAGGTGTTTTGGAAACAATACTGCGTTAGACAGCGGTGAGGTGCCCGAGCACTCTGCATCATCCCCTAACTCATCCATCAAATGTCAGAAAATTCACATACTCCATGGCCGCGTGGTTTTTGGAACTTGATGTTTACTCAATTCCAAGGCGCATTCTCAGAAAATGCGCTCCGTTGGCTGATCCCTCGAGTCCTGATCGAGATCGTCACGGGATGCTGGAAAAGAGCGACTCCCATGAAGTCACAGCAATAGGGTAAGGTGGAGGCGATGCCATCTGGATCGCTCCTGAAGTTTGATGATTTTTGTTGTGTTGGTATCAATCTTCCAGCGGGGCTTTGGGCAGTTTTTCGACTTCCTCGAGCAGGTTCACGATTTCGACACCGCGGCTGGCGGAGGAATCGTGGTGGAAACGGAGGACGGGGGTGGACTTGAGGACCACACGTTTCATGACTTTGGATTGGATGGACCCATGCTCCTTGTTGAGCTTGGAAATCACGGGGCCGGCATCACCACCGAGCACGCTGGTCCAGACTTTGCCCTCCTTGAGATCCTGGGTGACTTCCACCTCACTCACGGTCACGAGCAGATTTTTCCATTCATAGTCCTTCTGCAGGATCGCACCGATTTCACGGCGGAGCAGTTCATTCACACGATCAAGACGGCGGGACATGGTGGGGTAGATGCTGAGATTTTGAAATGCTGAAAAACTGAGAGATGAGGAAGAGCGGCTGATGTCTCTGAATTTCAGTTTTCAGGGTCTCAGCTTTTCAGCACTTATCTTACAGCGTTTGTGGGACTTTATCGAGTTTGTAGCACTCGATGGTGTCGTTCTCGAGGTATTCGTTGAAGTCGCCAAGGCGGATGCCGCATTCGAAGTTTGTGCGGACTTCCTCGACTTCATCTTTGAAGCGGCGGAGGGTGGACATGCGACCATCGAAGACCGGCACGCCATCGCGGATGACGCGGGCATGGGCTTTGCGGTGGACGCGGCCATCGGTGACGAAGCAGCCTGCCACGCGGCCACGATTGAGCTTGAAGATCTGGCGAACCTCGGCGTGGCCGATGACGGTTTCACGGGTGAGCGGCTCGAGCAGGCCGAGCATGGCTTCGCGGACTTGATCGATAAGTTCGTAAACAACGGAGTAGAGTTTGATTTCCACACCGGCGGCCTTGGAGGATTTGACGGCCTTGGCCTCGACCTTGACGTTGAAGCCGAGGATGATGGCCTCGGTGGAACTGGCGTAGGCGACATCCGACTCGGTGATCGGGCCGGCGGCGGCGGTGATGAAGGAGGATTCAACTTTGTCGGACACGATGGCGAGCACGGCCTTTTTGATGGCCTCCACGGAGCCTTGGACATCGCACTTGAGGATGATCTTGAGCTGGGCTTTGCCACCGCCGTCGCGGACCATCGAGTAGAGGTCCTGCATGCGGTTGCGGTGCTGGGGCTTGAGGCGGGTGAGGCGTTGCGCTTCCTGGCGCTCGTTGGCGAGGGCCTTCGCTTCGCGCTCGGTCTTCATCTCGGTGAGGTGATCACCCACGTTGGGGAGTTCTTCAAAGCCGATGACTTCCACGGGCATGCCGGGGTGAGCGGTTTTGACGGCCACGCCACGGTCGTTGATGAGGG
>JBBRIB010000259.1:0-5315 GCA_038221745.1 Verrucomicrobiales bacterium | reverse complement strand
CGGCAGCCATCGCACGCTTGGAAGCCCTTGGTGGCAAGGCGGTGAAAATCGACCTAACACCTTTTATCGAGGCCGCCAAGCTCCTGTACGAAGGGCCGTGGGTGGCGGAGCGCTGGGCGGCGGTGGGCGAATTCGTGGAAGCCCATCCAGAAGCCATCCATCCGGTGACCAAGAAGATTCTGGAAAGCTCAAAAGGCTGGGATGCCGTGGCCACTTTCAAAGCGCAATATCAACTCCGCGAATATGCCCGTGACGCGGAAGGCATCTGGCAAGCCATTGATGTGCTTTTGCTGCCCACCACGCCGTGCCTCTATCAGGTTGCTGAAGTCCTGGCAGATCCCATCCGCACGAACTCGGTGCTCGGGCGTTATACAAATTTCATGAACCTGCTCGATCTGGCCGCCATCGCGGTGCCTGCTGGATTTGCCCGCGACGGGAAGCTTCCCTGGGGTGTCACTCTCGCCGCGCCTGCGGGAACCGACGAGGATCTCATCGCGCTGGCAGGCTTGTTCACCGGTCAGCCAATACCTCAGGAGCCTGAAGAAAAAACCAGCGGCATTCCCATCGTCGTGTGTGGTGCGCACCTCAAGGGCCTCGCCCTCCATCATCAACTCGCGGACAGAGGCGCTGTCTTCATTTCGAGAACCCAGTCCGCACCAGTTTACAAACTCTACGCCATGCCAGCGGGAGAAAAATTTCCCGCCCGCCCCGCGATGATCCGGGTGGAGCATGGCGGGGCCTCGATTGAGGTGGAAGTTTGGTCGCTGGAGCCCGCAGCCTTCGGTGATTTTGTCTCGAAAATCCCAGGTCCGCTGGGGATTGGCAAGGTTCTGTTAGGGGATGGCGCCGAGCTGCCTGGATTCATCGCCGAGCCACGCGCGGTGGAAGGAGCCACCGAAATCACCGCGCTCGGTGGCTGGCGGGCTTATCTGACGACGCTCTAGCAGCTCACGGTTCACCCACCGGTTTCGTGCGCGGCAGGCCCTGATAGAGCAGCAGGAAAATTAAGAAACAAAAAGCGATCATCGCCGAGAGCGCACCCCAAAACTCCGTCCATCCCTGGCCATCACCGGTGACGAAATGGTTTTTTAGCCCACTGCAAACCAGGGCGCCTAACAACGGTCCGATCCCGCTGATGGAAATTGCCAGCAGACCCTGCGCTTGACCCCGCAGCCCCGGGTCCACCCGCCGATCCAGGAATACCTGGGCGGTGATGAAGTAGAAGGTATAGCAAACCCCGTGCAGGGCGATTCCCGCCACATGCCACGGGATTGAAGCTGTGGCTCCCGCATAACTGCTCATCGCAAAGCGCAGGACAGACAAGCCCAGCGCCCACAGCAAAACCGTCTTCACCCGGAACCGTGTCATGACATGTCCGACCAACAGCATCCCTATCACTTCGGAAACCTGCGCGATGGTCATCGTCGCGGTGGGTTTCTGATCACCCAACACTTTTAAAAGTTCCGGCGCATACATGTAGAAGGCGGTAAGCGGGATGCAAAAGAGGGTGGTCACTGCGAAAAAAACCGCGTGGTCACGCTGTTTCATCAGGGCAAAAGCGCCCAGGCCGAGGCGGCTGCGCCATGAGCTTGCAGTCCCCAGGGGCGGCGTGTGGGGCAGGTACCAACTCACCCAGGAACCCACCAGCCGGGCCGCTGCCGCCGCATAGCCAACCTTCGGGCTGATGTCCGCGCGCAGCAGGTAACTGGTCATCAATCCCGCCACCACCCAGCCCACCGTGGCCCCCAGCCTCACCAACGGAAATTGTCTTTCCCCGTTGGGCAGATGGGTGAGGGTGATGGTTGTCAACAGTCCCCACGACGGGCCGGAGACGAGCGAATAGATTCCTAAAAGGCTGATGAACCACCACGGGTGCATCCCGTGATCGAGGCACCAGAAAGCGGCAAACAAGACCATTACTCCGAAAACCGAAGTCGCGAAATAGAGGCTGTTCGCGGAAACCCTCTGGTCCGCCAGTGCTCCGCCGATGAGAGGTGAGACCAACGAACAAAGCGGCAGCACCAGGAAAACCAAAGCTACCCAATTGCTCAGCCCCTCGGCCTTGAGCATGTTGGTAACCGCTGGCAGCCAAAACCCGGGCGACATGCCATGGAAAAAGAACACAGTCCAAGCGCAGGCGAAGACCCGCCTCGTTGCTTTTGGATTCTCCTCTTCCCGCACCCCGCGAGCTAGTGCGAGCGACGTTGGAAAGACCAGCAAAAATCCATCCGTATCCTCCCAACCTCCCGCCAAGATCAGCCCGCTCCGCCGGTTGCTGGAATCCTTGTTTGACTGAATCTCCAAGTGACGGATTCGTCACGATTAAAACGATTTTCTGCCTGATAGACTCACAAAACCGCCATTCGGAAAATAGATCCTTCACCGGCCTTCCCAGGTCAGACCGTGCGATGGACAAAATGAGTTCATTTTGAATGGTTAGCAGGAACATCCTCGACGGTCCACAAACGTTTTCGTGTCCATGGCTGAGCAGGTGCGGTCCAAAGTGGATCGCCCGCAGGCAGACCAAGATGAAGTAATCCTGTTAGATAAAGGGGGAGACTGCCGGTGGAAATATAACGTTCGCGGACGGTTGGCTGGTAACCTGCCCCGCCGACACGCAACCAGCCATTTTCATCGAAGGTCCTAGGAGCCTCGATCATGCGATGGATCACGGTGTCCAGCGCACAGCGGACGGCTGCTGGATTGACCGAGGCGGAAAGTTCGTGGCGCAGCGCGACGAGTGAAAGCGTTTGAAACGCACCAGACCGATAGGCACTGGAGCGGCCGATGACCGGAAACGTTCCTTCCGGGGAAATGAGGCGCTCTTCCATCTCGGCATAGCGTTTTGCACGCGCAAGGATGGCAGGGAATTTGGCAGGCGTTCTTTCAATTTCCGTTCCGCAAGCGCCTCTAAAACGGGACGGGCGATCCGGCCAGACGTTTTCACCGCGTGTGCTCGATCTTTGGTGCTTGTGGTTTGAGAATGAAGCAGGGCTGGGACGGCGCACAGTATTAGCATGACGACTCGGTAAATTTTCATGGATGGCAAAAAAATGGTTCTTCGTTGTTGTGGGGGCAGTACCTTGGTTTTTAAAATCGACGCACATCTCCTTGGCAGCCTCCGTTGTTCCACGCGAAACTTGGTAACCAAAGTTTCGGTATGCAGGAGCGGTTTATCATCTTGTGGCTTGCGGCGATGCGGGCAGACAGGCGTTTGGACGGATCAAAACTTCACCCCGAAGGAAAGCAACACTCCGTGACTCTCGAAGCCATAGGTGCCATCCGCATTTTGTCCTGCAAACTGGCCCGGCGAGGATGATGGGGTGCTCCCCTTCACTTCCCGGTCGAAGCCGTAGCCGAATTGATAGGCCACATCCACCGTGTAGCGGGACCATTTTCTGCCCATGCCCAAGGTGAGGAAATGCCGATCCAGATCCGCTGCCGTCGGGCTGTAGAATTCGGAAGGCACCGAGTTTTCATTGAAAAGGTAGCCGCCGCTCGCATACCATCCTTCGTCGAAATAGTGGGTGGCACCGAGTTTGAAGATCCAGCTATCCTTCCAACCCAGCCTCACGGGCACATCCGTCTTGACCGGGAATGGTGGCTTTTCCTGATGTTTGATCTCGGTCTCACTGATCGTGCTCCAGTTCGAGTAATCAGCATTCACCTCGATGTTCCAGCGCTCCGTGGGGCTGTAGGAAAGGCCGAGAACCGCCGTGTAGGGAAACTCAAGCGCGGTGGTGGCCGGGACATCGGTGGGTTGAATCGTTGGCTGGAATTCGATTTGAGATTCTCCTTCGAAGTTGAAGATCATTCTGCTGCGGTAGGTGGCCCCAAAGGTGAATTTTTCGTTGATCTTCCAAAGCAACCCGAGGTTGTAGCCGACTGCCAAATCGTCGCCCTCAAAGCGGAAGGAGTTTGTGAGGACAGTGGACCGGCGCAAGCCTTGCTCAAGCGCGATCTCGGCACTATCCACCATCACCCCACCCGCAATAGACAGTCCAGGAGCGAGATCCATTGAGATCACGGGATTGATTCTCAGATAGGTAAGCTCTCCTTCCGTGGCCACGGACCGGAATCCTGTATCTTGAGGCCAGGTCACAGAGGCTCCATTCGGGGCATACACTCCGAGGCCCAAGGTAAAAAGGCTCTCAGGGATCTCACAAGTGTAGTAAAGTTGCGGGGCGAAGGCATTTTTTTTCTCGATCCCGTAGGTTTCCCCCTCGTTGGCCCGACCCTCTGGCGGGGTGAAAGTGGGTTCAAAATGAAGCGCGTAGATGCCCATTCTCACTTGCTGGCCATCAAGTTGACTGATCCCGGCGGGATTGTAATGAATTGCGGACGGATTGTCCGCCGTGGCCACGAACGCTTCTGCCCGGGCTGCCGCAAATGCGTCTTGACTCACCAGCCGGAATCCATTGCCATATAAGCAACAGGGAATAATGCTAAGAAAACTGACAAGTGCTAATCTTAGGGAGGTCATCGCGAGGTTTGGCAGATTCAAATGAGTTAATAACTTTAAAAGTTGAATTATCAACAACCCCTGATAAACTTCGTTGCCATTTGCGTCAAGCCCGTTCTAAATTCAATAATTCAACACCATGCGTTTCATTAAAAGCCTTAAAACCCTCCTGTTTTGCCTATCAATTGCCATTTTGCCAACGCCGGGGGCTAGGGCCTCGTTCACTTCATTGTACGCGTTTGGCGATGGTCTTTCGACGACTACGGCACCCTCACTGTCACAAGCAGACTATTTCGAGGGCCGCCGCTACTGCAACGGGCGCATCTGGATCGAGGTTCTTTGTCAATGGCAAGGTATTACTTATGTGGAAGCTCGAAACAAGTCCCTCTACTCCAATACCTCGGACAAGCTCGTCACCTATGCCAATTCATTTGTAGCACTGCCACCGCAAGAGCGAGCGACTTCACTTTTTGTCGTCTGGTGCGTGAATGCAGACTTTATAGACTATCTACCACCTCTGCCATACACATCTGCTAATATTCCCGCTTGGACCACTTTTATCAACGGGAGTATTGCTCGGCACGAGCTGGCGATCAATACACTCTATGGCAAGGGCATGCGGACCATTATCCTGCCAAATTCAGCCAACGTCGCGAAAGCTCCATTCTTTGGGATTGACCAAGATGATGTCAATTTTGTTCGAGCTCGCGCAGTTCAGTTTAATGTTGCGCTGCAGGCGTTGATCGCAAACCTTAAATCGGCTCATCCAGATCTCGTGATTTATCAGCCCGATGTTTTCACTCTTTTCGAGAGCGTCTTGGCTAATCCTACGACCTACGGAATCACTAAAACC
>JBBRIB010000258.1:0-5322 GCA_038221745.1 Verrucomicrobiales bacterium | reverse complement strand
GAAGGATATCGCCCGCCGCAGCAAAGTCATTTTTCGAGCGCCGTTAGACAGCTTTCACATGGAGCCGGAGCCGAAATTCGTCGGCGAATTGTTAAGCGAGGAATCCCTGAAACGCACTGGCTATTTTGATGTCGCCGCCGTGCAACATTGGAGGAAAGCCTTTCGTCAACTGCGCGGCACTTCTGTTTCGCGGCTTTCGATGGAAATGGGCTTGGCGGCGGTCGTCGCGACCCAGCTTTGGCATCATACTTTTATCGATGCTTCTCTAGCGGACCTGCCGGCATGGAATCCGGATGGCAAGTAGTTTCGGTTGCCGGGAAAAGGGGAACAGGTTTGCAAAGCCCTGTAGCGGCGTGTCTGTAACCGTCGCTGCCAATGAACTGCCAATGAGCTTCGCGCACCTCAGCAGCTACGACACTCGTAGAGATGCTGCTACAAGCTTTCCGTTGGCAAAGCCCTGTAGCGGCGTGTCTGTGACCGTCGCTGCCGATGAAATGCCGAAGAGCTTCGCGCACCTCAGCAGCTACGACACTCATAGAGATGCCGCTACAAGCTTTTCAATGGCAAAGCACTGTAGCGGCGTGTCTGTGACCGTCGCCGCCAATGAACTGCCAAAGAGCTTCGCACTCCTCAGCAGCTACGACACTTATAGAGATGCCGCTACAAGCTTTCCATTGGCAAAGCACTGTAGCGGCGTGTCTGTGACCGTCGCTGCGATCTGGCAACCCAGCGCTCATTACCCCTATCCGACGATTCCTAGGGCGCTGCACAGAGCTGAGGTATTTCACACGATTGGGGCTGAAGAAGTGAAACCAATGCAATCCGTGGAAATTCTTGATTCCTGCGGAGCGACGCTTCGCTCGGCTAACAAACGGGTGTATCAAGAGCGCTCGCCAGCACCGCCCCTTCGGGCGGACAAGCGGGCGGACCGGGCCGGATCCGCCCTACCAAGCAAGCCGCCTCACGGCAGTTTCGCCAGGGTGGTGCGGCCGAGGGTTTTCATTTCTCCGTCATCCTTTTCCAACTTTGGCATGGCAAGGCCTTTTTCAAGGAAGCGACGGGCGGTCTTGGGGTCATCCATCAGGGCATAAGTGCAGCCGAGCTCGATGTAATGGCGGAGTCGGTTGGGGTTGATCGCGATGGCCTTGTCAAAACATTTCACGGATTCCGCATAAGTGCCGACGGGGAGCTTGCCATACACCATCTCGCCGAAGCTACGTTTGAGGCCGGTGACGTTGGCGAGCGACTGGTTCCAGCGACCCAGGACGTGCCAGGCATTGTCATTGCGCGGGTCCAGTAGGAGCGCCCTGTCGGCGGCGGCCTTGATGAGGGGCGTTGCGGCGACCTGTTCCGTTTTGCCCTGATAGGGCATCATTTTCCCATAGGTGATGGCGGGGGAGAGCTGCGCCTCGGAATCACGGGGAGCGAGGGCCACGGCCTTACGATCGTAGGACAGCGCCAAATTCCCGAGCGCGACCTTTTGCCCGGCCGTCGCCGCATCGGGCATCATGTGCCGGTATTGCCGGGAGATGCGGAGGAGGAGCCGGAAATTATTAGGGTCGAGTTTCTCTGCGGACAGATAGGATTTGAGGGCCTCTACAGGTTTGAATGCCCGATCGCTGACATCGCCCTTGGCCATGAGCCCGGCAGCGGTGGCTTGCGCGTGGCCGGAGGTGATGGTGAGGAACAGACAGGAAGCCGTGGCAAGTGCGCGGAGGGAAGTGGATAGATTCATGATGGATTTTGGTTTTGGCAACGTCCGCATGGCGGTCGCGATGGCGGTTGAATCAGGGTTTATCGGCGAGCAGGCGGCCTGCATTGAGAAGCTGCGCCTCGCTGCGGTTCGGCCCTACGAGTTGAAGGCTGGTGCGAGGTATGAATTCTCCCTCTGCGGGCATGGCGACAGGGATGGCAAGAGCGGGATTTCCAGAAAAATTGATGCCAACGGTGTTCTGGGCATCGAAGACGATCTTTTCCTTGATCACCGTGGAGCCAAACCATCGCCACCTGGGAGGCAGGATCTGGAGCGTGGGGGTGGCGATGAAGTCCACTTTTTCAAACACCCGGGCGAGGTCGCGTTTCCATGCCTTTTTGCGCTTCAGCGCAGCCTCATATCCGATTGCCTTGTTGATGGCCCCCGACCGTACCACCGTGCGGGTGGTGCTGCCGACTCCGACTTGGCTGAGGTATTTCTCATCGTTGGTGAAGGCGTCAGCCACGGCGATAGTCTCTCCGTCAGCGTCGGCCTGCGCCCACTTCTTCCGGAAGGTGGTACCGAGATTCACCATCTTGAAGCCTCTGGCGGCGAGCGTGTCGTCGATGGCCTTGTTGATCGCAGGATCGGTGCCGTCGATGTAGAGGCGGCCAATGCGGATCTGCCGAGCAGAGGGTTTCGCGGCCACAGCGGTGTTATATTTCCCCCGGAAACCACGTTCCAACAAATCCATGCCAGCCACGAGGTGCGGTATATCCGCCGCCATCGGGCCGACCGTGTCGAGGTGCTTCGCGGAGATCGGGAAAACGCCACGGGTGGAAATGAGGCCGAAGGTGGTTTTCAATCCATAGATCCCGCAAAATGCTGCCGGCACGCGGATGGAGCCGCCGGTATCGGTGCCGAACGCGACATCCGCGCTGCCATTGGCAACAGCGACGGCCGAGCCGCTGGACGAGCCACCCGGGATGAAGCGGTGCTCCCCATCCCAACGGTTAACAGGAGTACCAAAATAGTCGTTTTTCCCGGAAACGGTGACCGCAAACTCGGTGAGATTGGTTTTCCCGACGATGGTCACCTTCCTTTCGCGGGCGATGGCCATGCAATCCGCATCCTTGCTGGCGGGCGGGTTGTTTTTCGCCAAATACTCGGAGCCGGCGGTGGTCACCTCCCCTTTCATGTCGATCAGGTCCTTCACAGCGAGCCGCAGCCCGCTGTTCTCCGGCGGCGGCCAGTAGGAGACAAACGCGTGATCGCGGGTGGCCCGGCCACCGTACGGCAGTGTGGCACAACCGGTAAGCACCAAGGCCGTGGCGAGTCCCATCAATAGCGGGCGGGAAACATGGAAAAATCGATTTTTCATCAAGCGAGGAATCCCGTGTGTGAAGGGCGTGGGAATGATTGAGTTATCCGGCACCCCAGATTTTCTCTTGCAGGAAAAACTTTACGCCCACTTGAGAAGCATCGCAACCGATGAATTGATGTTGAGAATTTTACCAATCAAACGGTTTCTCGGGCAAAATTCAGAGATTCTGCTCCCACCGGAAAATGAGATGGCACATTTCGGTGGTTTTCCGAGGGGCTCCCAGACGAAATTCAGCCTCAGTGGAGAGAGCGCTCTGAAAATTTTGAGAACATCGCTACCGGCTATCGCACCTATCAGAATAATCGCGGCGAAGTTTGTCCGCAGGCTGTGAAAGCAGCCAAGGCAACTGGCGCGCCCGTGCCGCCCCAGCCTCAAACACCCGAACTGCGATGCCACGACTGCCCTTGTGCCTTGTCCGCACCGATCAGCCAGCCAAGTAGTCGATTACCAAACTTTGATGCGGCCGCATCAAAGTTTGGTATCAGCGATCCGGATGCCAAAACCCATGCGTCATTTCATGGCCCGCTGGCTTTTCTGGAAAATTCCTTGCTCGAAGTTTGGTATCACCTATCAACGCGCGATTGTGTGCTGTTCCTGGTATGTCTGTGCTGGTCGCGGGGGCTTTGATCGAAGAATGGTGCGGGCTTTCAGATTTTCAGGGCGCGATACGCCACGGAGACATCCATTTTGCCGTATCCGGCGCTTTGGTTCTCGGGTATGAGGCGTCATGCTGCGGCCCGAACTCCTACCTGCCTTCAGCCCCAAGGAGACTGGCGGGATCATCGACGGGCTCTGTCAGCTCGGGGATCACAAGTAAGTCTTCTTTGCCTAGCGGCCTTTTCTTGCGGGCCCTCGCGATAACTTTATTCTCAAACTCGCCGTTGGCAGCCTCGGCTCAGTTCGTCATTAGGCAAAACATCACCGATTTTCTCGGCACGGATTCCATGGTGGTTCGTGCCATCACCCCAGCCACGGCCCTCAATCTGATCAAACCATGACTCGGCTTCCGCCATCCGCGCAACCACCCACAGGTTGTGCGTGAGGACCGCCCAGCCCACTGCCAGTTCCCGGTGTTTAAAGCCTTTTACTAACATTGCCACGTTGGGTTTGCTAGCGAGTCCGCGACCTTACCAGACGTTGGTGATGGGGAGTTGTTGTTGGTCGGCGAGGCGTTCGACGGCGGGCTTGATCAGGATGCTGTCGCCAGGCTTATCCTGATAGAGCTTGTAATCGACGATGACGCCTTCGCGGGTCTCGCCGAGCCAGAGTTGTTGCCGAACTCTCCTTGGGCACCGGTTTTTCCACGCCTGATGACGTTGGTGGAGTCATCTCCACCCGTCGTGTTACATGGTGCTGTGCCGGAGCCAGCTCTTGAGCCGGAGTCAGTGGGTGCATCCCGAAGTGAGATTGACCGTAGGAAACTTCCCCGGCGCGGGCGAGTTCATGGTCGGCCGCCTCGCCTGGCGAACACTCTTTGGCAGTTCATCGGCAGCGACGGTCACAGACACGCCGCTACAGGGCATTGCAAATGAGATGCTTGTAGCGGCATCTCTATGAGTGTCGTAGCGGCTGAGAGGCGCGGAGCTCTTTGGCAGTTCATCGGCAGCGACGGTCACAGACACGCCGTTACAAGGCCTTTCTTTGGCAGCGACGGTCACAGACACGCCGCTACAGTTGCGACGGTCCGCTAGAGGGCTAAGACGCGGCTACAATTGATGCAATATCTTGACTTGATCTTAGGAAAAATCTTATACAGCCTCCGCGCCTGCCCTTGCACGAGTAGCTCAGCGGTAGAGCGGTCCGCTTACACCGGATTGGTCGGCGGTTCGATCCCGTCCTCGTGTACCAATTTTCCTGAATCCCTCGGAGTATTCACTCAAGAGCATCCAGGCCAGACGAGCGGGATTTCCCTGCGGATGTCGGAAGGAAACGGTAATAGACCTCCAGTATGAGGGTATTGAGCGCTTGGAGGTAGATGTCACGCGAAGCACCTGCAGCCTTGGTCCCGTTGACATGTACGAGTTTGCCGCCGCCGCCTTCGAGGTTGAATGAGCCGTCCTCTTTCTGTGCGGGAAGGATGTCTGCAATGATGGCTTGGTTCATGGCTTCCCATTCTTTGCCGCCTGCGTTGCGCATCACCTGGACTCCGTAATACCAGCCGTAGAGATCGGCATTGGGGCCGCTGTATTCAACGGTCCAAAGCGGTCGGAAATCGTCATATTTGAATTCTTTATCGGTGGTCTCC
>JBBRIB010000257.1:0-5337 GCA_038221745.1 Verrucomicrobiales bacterium | reverse complement strand
CGGCAAACAAGTTTGTGGACGAAGACAGGCTTTGTCTGGCCGATGCGGTGGGCGCGGTCGGTGGCTTGGTTTTCTGCGGCGGGGTTCCACCAGGGATCGTAGTGGATGATGGTATCGGCGGCGGTTAGATTGAGGCCGGTGCCGCCGGCCTTGAGGGAGATGAGGAAAATGGGGGTTTCTCCGCGTTGAAATTGTTTGACGAGGGTGGCGCGGTCCTGGGTCTGGCCGGTAAGCTTGAGAAACGGGATTTTTTCTTTTTCCAAATACTCTTCGATCAGCGCGAGCATGGAGGTGAATTGGGAAAAGAGCAGGATGCGGCGGCCTTCTTCCAACAGCGTTGGGAGCAGCTCTTCCGTCAGGTAGCTGAGTTTTGCGGATTCGGTGACGTGTTCTGCGGCCGGAGTTCTAAGAAGCTGGGGATGGCAGCAGATCTGGCGTAGTTTGAGGAGGGCATCGAGGACGATGATGTGGGACTTGGCAAGGCCCTTGGCTGCGATGGCATCCCGCACGCGCTTGTCCATGGAGGCGCGGACGGATTCGTAGAGATCGGTCTGTTTTTTAGTGAGATCGATGTGGTGGATGAGGGTGGTTTTTTCAGGGAGATCGGTGGCGACCTGATCCTTGGTGCGGCGTAGGATGAGTGAGGAGACGCGGCGGTTCAGCGCGAGCTGGGCATCGCGTGAGCGGTCCCGCTCAATGGGCTTGCGGAGCTGGGTGTTGAAAGTTTTTTCATCACCGAGGAATCCGGGCATGAGGAAGCGCATGAGGCTCCATAGCTCGCCGAGGTGGTTTTCCATCGGTGTGCCTGAGAGACAGATGCGGTGGGCGGCTTTGAGTTTGCAGGCACTTTGCGCGGTGATGGCCTTGGGGTTTTTGATGTATTGGGCTTCGTCCAACACCAGAAGATGCCATTTCTGATTTTCAAAAATCTCAAAATCCCGGCTCATCAGGGGGTAGGATGTTAGGACGAGGTCCGCAGCTGCGATTTCGTCGTAACCCGCAGCTCTGCCCTTGCCTTGGAGGACGATGACTTTGAGGTGCGGAGTGAACTTTTCAGCCTCGGCCGCCCAGTTCGGAACGACGGAGGTGGGGGCGACTACGAGTGAGGGTAGGCCGGGTGATTTGGCAGCTTCAGCGGCGAGGTGGGTGAGGGTCTGGAGGGTTTTACCGAGGCCCATATCATCGGCGAGGATGCCGTGGAGGCTGTGGGTGGTGAGAAACTGAAGCCAGCGGTAGCCATCGATCTGATAGGGGCGAAGCTCGGCGAGCACCGTGCTTGGCACCTCCGCAAGCGGCAGGCTGGAGATGTTTTTGAGGGCGTGGCCGAGCTTGGCGAGCGCCCGGATGGTTTCAGAGCCATCAATGGCAAGTGTGTCTGCCACGCCGGCGGCGGAGAGGCGGTCGATGCGCAGGGTGCCGTCAGCGGAGGCATTGCCATGAAAGAGGTGGCAGACCTGTTCGACGATTTCCAACAATCTCCTGGCGGGAAAGCGGATGAATCCATCTTCGGGGTTTTCACAAGGAATGGCCATGAATTCCGGCAAGTCCGGCGAATCCGAAGGGGGGAACCCTCGTTGGATGATCTGGGCGATGATGGGAATAAGGGTGAGCTTTTTTCCATCGATCTCGAACTGCATGTCGAAGCGGAACCAATCGATGCCATGGTCTGGATCTGCCTCGATGGCGGGGAAAAATTCTTGTGCATCATGGGCGGTGAGGCCGGCCTTGGGATCGATCTCGAAGGTCCATCCCGAGTCAAGCAGGGCTTTGGCTTGGGGGCCTTCCAGGAAATCGACCCAAGTGAGAATGGGTTCATTGATCGAATGAGGAAGGGTAACGGCGAGGCGGGTGATGGGTGTGAGGTAGCTTTGCGCAATGATGTCAGAGAGGCCGGCGAGGCCCGACTTCAAAAGCTTTTGCAAGTGCTGGGCCTCCGCCTTGGCATCGCGTGGCCATGTGATGCGCATGCTGCCGGTGATTTTCACATGCTTGGCCAGGCCCTTGGAGACGAGAGGTGTTAGAGCCGGGCTGTCCCCATACCGGAAAGTCGGAAGGCCGATGATCCATTCCCTCGTGTCAGTCCCAAGGCCGATGGTTTGCCTAGCGATCCGGAGGCAGGGCGAAGGTGAAAAGGCAGGCCGGATTTCGTTCGTCAGTTCGACGGGAAGGGGGAGTGGCGTCTCGGAGATCGCGCTGAGGCGGCTGAGCAGGGTCGGGATTTTTGTTGAGGAAACAGTGGGGCCTTTTTCCCATGCGGTTAGGACGGCGGCAGGCAAGGGGCTTTCGACGATTCCTAGCTGATGGGTTGCTAGATTGAGATAGAAAGGCGGCTCGGTGGGTAAGAGCTGGAGGTTTTGCGTTTCAAATTTGAGAATGGGGCGGGCGGCTCCGGTGGCGAGGTTTTCCCATGCGGCTTCGATGAGTTCTGGTGGGCCGGGCTTGATGGGATTGAAATCTGGCTGGCCGAAGGAACGTGAGGGGATGGTATGATAGAGGCGGTTCTCGTCCAGGGCTCCCTCCAGAATTTCCTGCCAGCCCGCACCGGTGAGTTTCACCCCGGAGTAGCCACCCTGTTTGCGCTCGATGCGACGAAAGATCGTGACGAGGCGGATGTCACTCTCGGTCATGTATTTGGGCGGCTTGGTGATATCCGCAGTGGCAGTGCCTGAATCAATCGAGATATTGGTTTTATTCCTGGTTCCTACGCGGAGAACCATTCGCAGCGGTCCGGTATCGCCATAATATGAGGTCTCGATGCAGTAGGCTAAAAATTTGTTATAGGGCGCGGACGAAGTTTTTTGGTCAAGGGTGGAGCGACCTGCCTTTTCCAGTTCTTTGAGCCAGATTTGGGTGGCATAATCAAGTTGTGGCTCGCTGAGGCGGCGGAGGAACTCGGGATTCTTTGAGGTTTCTGAGATTTTCTCAGCGAGAATGATGAGAAGTGCGCAGCTATGCTTGCAATCGAAACTCACCGGGCAACTGCAATCATCTGAGATATGCCAGTTTCCATCGCGGAGGATGAACTGAAGGCTGGTAATGTAAGGTTTGAAATCCGTGCCAATGACTTGCGCTCTGATGCCGGTAGCAGCGGCATCTCCAAGATCCAACAGCACGATTTTCTTGACGAAACGATCATTGGCGTAGGCTTTACTACGGTCAAGGGTCGCCCGACCGAAGCGCACCTCCCAACGGCGACCTGAGATGAAACTGGCAAGACTTGGAAAGCTGGAGATGAGATATTCGTGAGCTTCCATGGAGTCGTGGGCAAAGCTTGTGGCAGGGGATTCGCTGAGAAAAGCAAAACTCCAGATTTTCACGCCCGCGCTGGTGTTGCATTTGGAATGCCGGGTGCGACGATCTTTTTTTGGGGTTTTGGCTCAACAGGGAAAACTGAAAGTATTTAATGATTCTTTACAAAATCCACTTGCAGCCGGGCTGATTTCGGCTATCCAATACGCGAATGAAATCAATCTTATTGTTCACCCTTGCTGCGACCGGCCTGCTTCTGAGTTCCTGCAATACCTTCATTGGCCTGGGGCGTGACATGCGCATCGGTGGCGAGGCGATGGAAAATACTGCGAACAAGGCCTCCGGAGGAAGCGGCGGTGGTGGTGGAGATACCTCGGGCGCTCCGGTTTATTAATTTTTTCAGTTTGCTCAGTAGCCCTTCCAGAAAGCGAGGGCGCAGGCCAGGACGGCTACCCCGTAGCCAAGCCCCGCCGCCGCCGCCATCGTCCAGCGTGATTTGCTTGCTGTCACCCAAGTAACGGCATCGCGAAACAGGTAGGGCATGCCGACGAAAAACATGGAGGCTGTGAGCATGGCATACGCAAAGATCGGAACCAACAACCGCGATTGGGGCTCTTTTAAAAACGCCGCCTCCAGCAATGGCGAGGCCGCCATCAATCCCACCAGTCCAAGAGCGCGGACGGCGAGGAAATCCCGCACGCTGATCGTCACCAGCACCAAGGCCGCAGGCACCAGCAAACGCAGAATGCCCTTCGCGCCGTTGAACTCGCCCAGATCCATCGTCAGCGCACTCAGTTTTCCCATCCCCGTGGGGGCGATCAGTAACCAGAACCACGCCAGCCCGATGCCCAGCAGGATTTGGCCGAGAAATGCATTGCGCGGAAACCTTTTTAAAAACTCCTGAGCCTGGGTAGGTTTTGCAAGCATATACGCGTGCACGGCAATCAGCCAGACGGCCAGCACGATGCCGGTGGTGAACAAAGGCAAACGTTCGTAGGGGTGCATCACTTCCATGGGGCACAGGGACTAGTGCCCCCGCCCGGAACATTCAAGCGCCATCTCATGAGAAAGGATTCACGGAAATTTCATCCAACTCGCATCATTTACTCATGTTCCAATGGTGAAATCTGCCGCATGAACCTGCGCCTACTGCTCCAACCCGCCCCTGATTGGCTGGATTCTGCCTCTCCCCACTGTTTCCGCCAAGGTGGCGCCCGGTCTGGAGGGCGCGGTTGGTCTGCCTGATAGATCAAGTGATTATTCTATCCAAGAGTGATTCCGCCATGAAAACCTCCATCGATCTCCCGCCCGCGCTGTTCCACTCCACCAGCGCTGCCTTGGCCAGTGAGGGCATCAATTTATCAGATTTAATTGTCCGCTTGCTTGATCAATATCTCGATCAACGCCCCGTCCAAGAACCTGTTGATGATTTCGACTGGCGACAAGAACTGCTCTGATTCAAAATTTGCTTGGAGCCTCCCGTCACCATGCCTCCAGCGATTTAAGAACACGCGCTGCCGAGGAAAAATCCAAGCCTGCCGTCACCCGGTTCGGCACGGCCCAGACGGGCATTCCCGCTGCCACGGCTGCCTTGATTCCATTGAAAGAATCCTCAATCACGAGGCAATTTTCCGGAGCCAGGCCCAGCCGCCTCGCCGCTTCCTGATAGAGATCCGGTGCTGGCTTGATCTGCGGCGCATCACCCCGGCATACAATTGTTTGAAAATACTTGGTTAGGCCCAATTTTTCCAACCACCCATCCACCCATGCATGGGACGAACTTGATACCACCGCACAAATCATTCCCTCGGCCTTGAGTTTTTCTAACAATTCAATCACCCCTGCCATTGGCCCCGCACCATCCAGCTCCTTCATGATTTCCGCCTGCCGCTTGAAATCAAGGTCATGCCAATCAAAAGATAGCCCGGAAAGATCTTCCAAATGCGTCTTTGGCGACCAGGTTGCGAAGTCTGAGCCGATGCAGCGAGTGTAAACATCCAAGGGCAGGTCATGCCCATGCGCTTCAAACGTTTGCAGCCACGCTTGATAGATCGCCCACTCGGTATCCACCAATACCCCATCGAAATC
>JBBRIB010000256.1:0-5341 GCA_038221745.1 Verrucomicrobiales bacterium | reverse complement strand
TCTCCTTTTGGATCGACTGGGCCGACACTTTGGGCAAGCCGCTTGAGAAGGTCATGGCGGAGGCGAGGAAGCGCGTCGGGAAAGAGGCGGGGAAGTCGCAAGTGCGGAAGCCGCTCCTTTTAACTTTGAAAGAATCTCCGCGCACACGTTCCACGCTCAGGAGTCCCGAGGGGAAATTCGTGTCCGAAGGGGGCCGACGGTTGGCGGTGGATCGTTTTCGGAGAGAAGAGGCCCGGTGGGTGGGTAGCGGACGGGGAGGCGGTTCCGTGCAACGGTCAGTTGCATGGCAATGCGTGCGAATCGAAATGATTCAGGAAGCCAAAATAAAACAGAAGCAGGGTGCAAAGTTTTTTCCATGCGACACTCCGCGCAATAGAACGCGTTAAAACCCGCATTTCCGTGCATTTCAAAGGTATTTCACCCTCTCGGAAAATGGCCACAAAAAACCCCGTAACTGCTTGAGTTACAGGGCTTTAAGAGTGGTTGCGGGAAGAGGATTTGAACCTCTGACCTTCAGGTTATGAGCCTGACGAGCTACCTGGCTGCTCCATCCCGCGATTTTAACCATGCGCCTTTCGGCGCGGGGCGGAATGGTTAGTTGAGCTGGAAATGAATCGCAAGAGAAATTTTACGTTTATTGAGAGATGCGCCTTTCGGCGCGAGGCGGGATGCTTGGTTGAGCCGGGAAGGAATCGTCAGGGAAATTTTGCCATTGATGGGGATTTGTGCTTTTTTGCCCTGCCGCATGATTTCTAATACCACTACCGCTGTCGTTCCCAAGGCTTCTTGGACAATGAGGCTGGCGGAACACAAACAGCATGCCCAGCGCTACACGCTGCCCGCCCGGAAACGCAAGGATGCGGGGATTTCCCACCCGGTGGAGGATTTCCTTTTTCAATACTATCCGTTTCCGCTCGCGCTCTTGGAAAAGTGGCATCCTGGGGTGGGCATCGCGCTTGAGTGGGATGCGCCGGAACCCAGCACTCCTTTCTCGGGGCGCTGCTATTCGGTGCGGGATGGCCTGATTTTCGCTGATCCTCGGCTGATCCCGGAGAAGCGCCGGGAGTCTCTGGTCTGGACCCGGCAGTTGCTCACTGCCACGCGGGACCGACTGCCAAACTTCGCCTGCCACGGGCTGCACGAGTGGGCGATGGTTTACCGCGGAAAACAGGTGCGGCATGAAAACGTGGCCAAGCTCCGTTTGCCGCAAGCGGAGATCGACGCACTCGTGGAGGCCCACCCGATTGCATGCTCGCACTACGATGCGTTCCGGCATTTTGCTCCCGAAGCGCGCGCGTTCAACCGCATGAATCCATCTTTGGAACGCCGTGAGGATTTTGAGCAACCGGGGTGCATTCATGCGAATATGGATCTCTACAAGTGGGCGGCCAAAGGGATGCCATGGGTAGGAAGTGACGTATTGCTCGCCTGTTTCGAGCTGGCCATCGAGCTGCGGGATCTTGATATGAGGGCGAGTCCCTACGATCTAACGGAATGGGGATGTCAGCCGATTCTAATCGAGACCACCGAGGGCCGCAGAACCTACGGGAGCGACCAAATGCGATTGGCAGACAAAGCGAAAGAATTGAGAGATGTCTTGATTGATCGGTTGGTGGGCGTTCAATCCTAACTTTTTCAAACCATCCTCACACTCCTTGCCAACCAAGTTTTTGGCGCAGGGCTTGATAGAATGAGCGGTCCTGCAAGCGGAGCAGGTGGAAAGAGTGAGAAGCTTTTCTGACTTCGACGAGGTCGCCCGATTCGATGCGGATGGTATCGCGGCCATCGACGGTGAAGATCATCGGTCCGGCCTCTCTATCTTCAGAGGAAAGGGTGATCACCGAGTTATCTTCAAGGATCAAAGAGCGTTGGCTGAGGCTATGGGGGCAGATGGGGGTGATGACAAAGACGCCGGCGTTTGGGGAAATGAGCGGCCCCCCGGCTGAGAGCGAGTAGGCGGTGGAGCCGGTGGGTGTTGCGACGATGAGGCCATCGGCGCGGTAATCGTTGAGCAACTCGCCATTGACGGTGGCACGAAGTGAAACGAGGCGCCCCGTTTCGCCACGGGTGAGGGTCACTTCATTGAGGGCGACAAAGGACTGGGGCGGGCGGGATGCACAAATCACCGTGGCCAGCAGGAGGGTGCGCGGGCTGGTGGAATAATCTCCGCTGGCAAGACTTCGGGCGAAGAGGTCCAGCTCGGAATCTGTACAACTGGTAAGGAATCCAAGTGTGCCGATATTGATGCCAGCCACCGGTTTCTTGAAATTTCCCAAGCGCAAAAGGGCGTTGAGCATGGTGCCGTCGCCACCGAGCACGGCGGCGATGTCCACCCGGGCGGCAAACTCGGCAGTGGGGATTCCACCTTTTTCCCCGACGAGCGCGGCGGTTTCCAAATCGAGCACGGCTTGACAACCATTCGCCTGCAACGCGACCCGCAGCGTTTGAAGCGTGGAAATGGCACCGGCCTTGAGTGGGTTTGCGAGGATTCCTACGATCACGCACGAATCGCTAACAAATCATCCGGGGGCTTGGCAAGCGGTAGAATCCACCCGGCCGCAATCAACTTGCGGCGGCGTGGGCCGCGCAGAGGTTTTTAATCGTCGGGACGATTTCCCGCAGCTCATCGACGACGACAAACTCGCCATCGTAGCACCACGTCGAAAGCATTTGGATCAGCGGATTCCAGAAGCGCACGCCCTTGGCATCGAGACGATTGAAGATCACCACCGGCTTACCAGCCATCGAGGGGTGGCCTTGATTTTTGAAAATCATCAGGGCGAGCATTTCCTGCACCGTGCCCGAGCCGCCGGGGAAAATCACGAAGGAGTTCGAGTGCTGGATCATCACCTCCATGCGGGTGTAGATGTCCGGCTGGAGCCAAAAGGTGGAGAGTCCTTCGGGCAGGCCCTCCAGCTCGATGATGTGCGGGACGTTGGAGCCCGCCGTCCAACCGCCAGCCTCCACCGAGCCGCGGACGACTTCACCCATGATGCCGGAGTTTCCAGCGCCGGAAACGCAGCCTAATTTATTTTCCGCGAGGTTTTTCCCGAGTTCGTAGCCATCGCTGAGGTAAGCGGGATCTTCCATCGAAGCGGAGCAGAAAACGCAAACGCTGCCTTCATGATCCGCGGGCAAAGGCGTCTCGAAGGACTCCCCCGCCATCGCTCCGGTTTTTTCACGGCCTACGCTTGGGATGCCTTTCGAACGGGCGTATTCTAGCAACGAGAGGACCTCCTCGGCGGATTCGGCCAGCAAAAGGTATTCCCGATGATTCTGGCGCACGGTGCCGAGGTGGTTGAGATGGGCGAGCAAGGAAAACAACGGATCCCATGAACGGTCTGAATTCAGCAACACAGTGGGTTTCCCCGCGAGGTGAACATCCAGCGTCTGATACCCCACGAAAATCGATACCGCCTTGAAAAGGTCTTCAAGCGTGGCTCCCGGAGTAAAAACAAACGCATCGGACTCGATGATTTTCCGCTCGATATTCGAGAGCGAGATTCGCTGGTCTCCGTTGGAATTGTAAATGTCCCAGCCCTTGCTGAAGAGGCTGTATAAAAGGCGGGCGCGAATTTCCCTGTTGGGGTCTTTTTCTCCGCGAACGGTTCCGGCAAGGCGAACTTTTGGCATAATGTTGAGTGGGTGGGGACAAGGTAGCGCAATTTCCGTGCCGAATGATGAATTTTATCGCGTAACGGGGTTGGGCAGGCGGGTCGTTTGCGCCGCCCCCCTGCTTCAGGAGGCTCTTGAGAAATTTTTATTAGGGCAACTTAAATATCTGAGATTTACAAATGGACCTGCCTACGCCACTTTCCTGGTCTTTATGAACCCCCGCAAGGCATTGATCATTTTATTTTTCCTCGGCTTGCTCCCGGCGGGGGCATCCCCGCGCTTCGCCTTGGTGAAAGTGAGGGACATCTACACGGCTCTCCCGTCCACCATCGCGCTGCAAGAGCAGGTGAAATCCGAGCGTGAAGCGATCATGAAAGACGAGCGCGCCGACCAGCTACGCAAAATCATTGCTGAACTCCAGCTCCTCCAAGCGCAACTCTCGGATAAAACCAAGGAACTCGACGAGACCACCAGCCGCAAGCTTGCGCGAAACTACGAAATCAAGCGCCAGGAAGCACAAACTCTCCAGCAGGAATTCGAAAACTTCAAAACCGAGCAGGAGAAATCCATCAATAAAAAAATGGTTTCCTCAATGCGGTCCTCGCTCAACCGGATTGCCGAGACCACCCGCAAAATTGCCAAGGAAAAAGGCTTTGATTTGGTCATGGACAGCTCTGGCAGCACCAATACAGGTGTTCCATTCGTTCTCCACAGCCAAAATGGCACGGATCTAACCGCAGACGTGCAGGCGGCGATCAAAGACAGCGAACCCATCGCCACCCCGGAAAAACCAGTGGCCAAGCCCGCACCTAAGGAGTAACCTCGCCACGTGAGCGACTTCCTAACCACATCTATCCAACACCCGTTCACCTGGGGGCTGCTCCTCGGCTTACTGATCGCCGCATTCTTGTGGAAATCCGGCTACACCGCCCGCCGCAACGTCTCCCGCGAGCTGAAGCGGGTGGAGACTGAAATAAAAGACCTGCAAGGTCATCTCAACACCCAGCTTAAGATCAACGCTAGCGGCAACGAATCCCTTCAAACCGAACTGGAATTCCTGCGCAAGCAAAACGAAACCCTCCGCCTCAACAACTCCGCCCTCCAGCAAAAACCCGGGCGCGCCGAACAACGTGCGTTGCAAGTCCAAGAAATCGCCATCCGCACCATGCGCGAACAGGCACCCGGTTTCGCCCCCGCTTGGGAAAATGCCCTCCGCCAAGCTGAATCGGAGGTGGATGCCGCAGAATCCGGCCTAAAAAAACTCGTCCGCCGCGTCATCCCCGGCCTTGGGAATTCATCCAGCCAGCCCGCGCTCATCGTCAAGGAAGAGTTCAAGGATCGCGCTTGATTTCGTTCATTGCTGAGGCTGGGAACTGCGCCAAAACTCAAGACGTTCCTTGATGCGTTTTTCCAATCCTTGATCGCCCGGATGATAGTAAGTCCGTCCTTCCGGTAGGTAGGCTTGCGGAATGTATGCCCCTTCGAAGTCATGGGAGTATAAGTATTTCATCGCTTCTTCCGTCTCACCCGAGGCCGCCGCTAGTTTCTTGCGCGTCCCGGTCCTCAAATGCGGTGGCACCGCCAGGGTCCGGCCATTTTCCACATCCGCCATCGCCCGCCCGAGAGCTTTGTAAGCGGTGTTGGATTTTGGCGCGGTGGCGAGATAAACGGTGGCATGGGCCAGCGGAATTCTACCCTCGGGCATCCCCACGAACTCAAGCGCACC
>JBBRIB010000255.1:0-5353 GCA_038221745.1 Verrucomicrobiales bacterium | reverse complement strand
TCGTAGCCGTCGGGATCGGTGACGAAGGCCATTTTACGTGCGCCGCTGGTGAATTTCTCGCGCCAGCCGGTGGGCCAGATTTCGATCCCGGCTTTTTCGATGGTGTCGCAGTAATCGATGATGTCCTCCACGCCGAGGCAGGTGTGCATGAGGTCTTCAGGGCAGGTGGCGGTGTATTCCGGCGAGTGGCAAAGCTCGAGAAAGACCTCGTTTCCGGGGAGTTCGAGAAAAGCGAGGCTGTTGCCTTGGGGAGATTCCTTGAGGTCGCCGACTTGGTAGCCGAGGGTTTTGTAGAACTCGATGGAAGTGGTGAGGTTACGGACGCGGATGCGGGTGTGGAGGAAACGGATCATGGTGGGATGAAAGTGGCGCATCGGGTGGGGTTTGCCAATGGCCGAATGCGCGGGGATTTGCAGAGGCTTTGCGGCGATTGATGAAATTTTGCCAGAAGCCGCTTTGGATGCTATCTTGGCGGTGTTATGAAAACCATTATTGCCGCAGTAGATTTCTCGAATGCCACGCCCGTTGTTCTGAAAATGGCGATGAGGTTGGCAAAATCGTTTGGCGCGGAGCTGCACCTCTTTCACGCGGTGGAGCAGGAGCCGAGCTATAGTGTTTATGGTTTCACCCCAGAGGAATTTCCCGCGATGCATGTTTATCAGGAGGAAGCGGTGCGGCGGGCGAAGCGTCAGTTGGACGAGCTTCATGCCGAGGCGAAAATCGAGCTGCCTGATAGTGTTTGCCAGGTAGTGGAAGGCAGCCCGGTGAATAGTCTGCTGGATTACGCGAAGCAGGTTCAGGCAGACCTTGTGGTGTTGGGTACGCATGGCCACGGGATGCTGGCCTCACTTTTGTTAGGAAGTGTGGTGGAGGGCTTGGTGCGCAAGGCGGCGGTGCCAACGCTGGTGGTGCCGGTGAAGCCGGAGGGCTAGCGGATTGGTGAGTGACGGCGAGGCTGAGGTCTGATTGCGTGTCCGAAGCATGGTTTCTCACACTCCTAAACACCAGAATGCGGACGAGGCTTCCTACGTTGCCGAACATGAGTCAGGCAGGCGGGAAATTCGTTTGCTCAAGAGCAGGCGCACCTGGTGTGCTTTGTCTGCCTTCGGCGTGATGGCGGCGGTGATGGTGTTTTTACCGATTTCCCCAGAGTGGCCAGCGGCGGCGGGGCTGGACGTGAAGAAACTTAAAATCGGCTTGGGGATATTCATCGGGATTGCGATTTTGTGGATGACGGAAGCGCTGCCGCTCTCGGCGACGGCATTATTGGTGCCGCTGCTGGTGATCCTGTTAGGTATTTCCGATGTGAAGAGCTCGCTGGTAAGCTTCGCCGATCCATTGATTTTCCTGTTCCTCGGTGGCTTCACGCTTGCGGCGGCGCTGGCCCGGCAGGGGGTGGACCGTTGGCTTGCGCAGAAAGTCGTGCGCTTGGGCCGGGGGAAGTTTCTCACGGTGAGCTGCCTGTTGTTCGGGGCGACGGCTTTCCTGAGCATGTGGATGAGCAACACGGCCACCGCCGCGATGATGATTCCGTTAGCGATTGGAATTCTCGGGCGGATGGAAGCGGGTGGAAATGCAAACAACACGACGTTTTTATTATTGGGCCTCGCCTACTCCGCGAGCATCGGCGGCCTCGGGATGGTGGTGGGAAGCCCGCCAAACGGAATCGCAGCAGCGCAACTTGGGATTACGTTTGCCGAGTGGGCGGCCTTTGGCGTGCCGCTGGTGCTGGTGCTGCTGCCGGCAATGATCGGGATGCTTTACCTGATGTGCCGCCCGAGCAAGGGGCTGGCCGTCGCGCTGGAGAGGGAGGATTTCACCTTCGATAGACCCCGCAAGATCACGGTGGCGATCTTTGGGACGACAGCGCTGGCGTGGGTATTCGGCGGGCAAATCGCACCGCTGTTAGGGATCGTTGCTTCGTTTGATACGGTGGTGGCCTTGCTGGCGATTTTCGCGCTGCTGTTTTTCCAAGTGGTGCGCTGGCAGGACATTGATCGCGGGACGGACTGGGGGGTGTTGTTGCTGTTTGGCGGTGGGATCGCGTTGAGCGGGGTGTTGAAAGATACGGGAGCGAGTTTGTTTCTCGCGCGCTTGATGACGGGTGTGGCGGCTGGCTGGCCTACGGTTCTAGTGATCGCGGCAGTGGTGGCGCTGGTGATTTTTCTAACCGAGCTATCGAGCAATACCGCAGTGGCCGCGTTGTTTGTGCCGATCTTTTTCTCGATGGCGGGAGAGTTGGGTATGCCTGCTGCGAAGTTGGTGCTGCCGCTGGCGCTTGCGGCATCGTGCGCGTTCATGATGCCAGTGGGCACGCCGCCGAATGCGATCGTTTACGCCACGGGCCATGTGCCGCAGCGGATGATGTTGCGGGTGGGGTTTGTGCTCAATCTGGTGTTTATCGGCCTGCTGGTGGCCTTTTCCACCGTGCTTTTTTGAGAGGATGGTAGCATTTCCCTTGGCGAAGGCGATTCTCAGGTCTATTGGTGCCCCGCCATGACCCGCACCTCAATCGAAGCTGCTGTTAAAATTTTCCTCGTCGCCCTGATCGTCGTCTTCCTTTGGACGGTCTATAAGGTCTTGGGGCAGATGGGCATCATTTGATCGG
This sequence comes from Verrucomicrobiales bacterium, assembly GCA_038221745.1. Classification (GTDB taxonomy): domain Bacteria; phylum Verrucomicrobiota; class Verrucomicrobiia; order Verrucomicrobiales; family Akkermansiaceae; genus Luteolibacter. The sequence goes on along the minus strand of JBBRIB010000255.1, from coordinate 2,745 downwards.
TTGAGAAGGATGTTCAGGTCCATTTCACAGCCACTTCGGCAATGCGGCCGCTCTTGTCATCGTATTTGAGCAAACCGTTTTCGAGTGCGTACTCGTGCACGCATTTGGTGACTTTCACGTCGTAGGCGCAATACTCGGCGATTTTTCGAAGCGGGGCGAATTCTCCAGACTTTTTATGTTCCTGCCACCAGCGCAAAGCGTCCAGGCCATCGGCGGTTTTGCCGGTGCCGAGTGAGGCGGAGGCTACGGAATCCAGCTTGAGGCGGAAACCGAGGATGGTTTCGAGCTCGAGCATCATGTCGAGATTCAGTGTCTGCTCGGCAAGGGTGTGGAAAACGTAGGGTTGCAGCACGGGGTAATCGAACTGCATGTGATTCCAACCGACGACGAGATCGGCGCGGACGAGTTCCTCACCGAGTTTTTCCATTTCATTCTCGCCATAGATTTCGTAGGTGCCGCGAGCGGTGCTGTAGGTCACGGCGATGGAAACGCCCATCTTCGCCTTGTGGGTGGAGCCCCCCACATCGCCAAAGCTACGCTGCGTTTCCAAATCAAAATAAACGGTGTTTTTTCCGGCCACACGGATTTTGTAGGCGGTGGAACGGGAGCCCGGCAAGCGCGTTGGCTGAAATTCGCCTCAAAGCACCGCATTGGTGGCGCGAAGACGGTGGGATAGAACCTTGAGCATCAGGAAGGCGAAGACGGGATTTGCCTGCACGGCCTGAAGGAAACGTTTTTGGCCGACGGCCACCACCTGGCAATCTTCCAGTGCAATCGCCGTCGCACTCCGCGGGGAATCGTCCACGATTGCCATTTCTCCAAAGACCTCATCCTGGTTCACCGTGTAGAGGAGCTTTTCGCCAATCCTCAATTCAACTTTGCCGACACGCACGATATACATTTCATCCCCAAGGTCACCCTGGCTGAAAATGACATCGCCTCTGTTGAACGAAAGGAAGGGGTCGTCGTTTTTAAAAAGATGGATCTTGATGCGAGGATTATCGATCATGGGACTATGGCTTGCCGGCGAGAACTAGGCTAAAGCCGTTTTAATTTCAATTCAAACCATTTGCCGATTGTAAACAAGGGATCGTTGCGGTAATTTAGGATTTACGCTGAGCGGGCTTGCGTGGAAGGCTATCGCCCGTGTCACCGTTTCTTAATTCAGTGTCTCGAAAGTAGGCTCATTTCGGATTCGAAGTCCAGAAGTGATGCATGGAAGCGCGTTGCTCGGCAGTCGCGAGTTTGTCATTCATATTCCGGATGCGCTTGGCGAGCTGCCGCAGCAGGCCGCGCATGACCGGGACGCCCGCTGCTGGATCCGCAGCGAGAAACGCCTCGAATTCCTCCCGCGAAAGTGACCATATCAGGCTGCTGCTGCGAACAATCGCCGTGGCGCTCGCAGTCGCGGGATCGAAGAGATTGATTTCACCAATCGAGTCCCCCTCACCGAATGCGGCGAGCAGAACCGGGTGATCGTTGGCGGATGCCACGATATGAAGCGAGCCGGAAAGCACGAGGTAGAGTGACTCCTGCGAGTCCCCTTCGGAAATCAAAACATCGCCTGCCTGCGGGCGGACGAATTTGCCAAAACAAGCGAGGAATGCGCGGTGTTCCGGGGAAACCTCTGAAAGGAAACCGACATCGGGAAGTTCTGTTAGGGGAAGTGAGCTCATTTGGTTTTCAAAAAAATGGTGGCTGTGCGAGGATTTTACAAGATCAAATATGTTTTGACTTGGCAGGTTTATAGATCATTCCAAGTTGATTTTACCGATTGGTTTGGCAGTGCGAGGCGGATTTCTGAATGGGGTGGAGGTCAGTTTGTGCTGATGGCTGCGAAGGGCGTCCGCGCTCTGGAGCTCGTGAGCAGATGAGGCCTATCTGCCAGAATTAAAATCCAGCAGGTGAGAGTTGCACAGTGCGGATGAATCTCCCAAATTCATCCCAGCAAAATTCGATCATGACTGACTCCGCAAGAGCCGACAAATGGCTATGGGCCACCCGTTTCTTCAAAACCCGTGGCCTCGCGGCGGAAGCTTGTGCGAACGGGAAGGTGAAACGCCTCGGGCACCCGCTCAAGGCCGCCTCGCCCATTCACCCGGGTGATCTTTTGGAAATCCCATTTCCCGAAGGGCCGGGGGTCCGCGTCATTTCGGTCAAAGCCATCATCAGCCAACGCGTCGGCGCGCCGCTTGCCCAAGTGTGCTACGAAGATCGAACCGCCCCGGAAGTCTTCGATGCCCTCAAACTTTGGCAAACCGCCAAAAACGAAGCTGCCAAAGGCCGTCCAACCAAACGCGATCGCCGCGAAATCGATAAAATTCACCGCTTCTGGGATCGCCCGCCCGAGGTTTACTAGAGTTTCACGAATTCCCCGGTTCTATGATCATGCGCACCACGATTTATGCAAAGTAGGAAAGCCGTCTCGGCCGTCTTGGCCAGAAGGCATCTTGCCTGAAGTCTTGAACGCACAATCAGAAACCAAAAATCCTTGTGCGCGGCAGCACATCGCTTGCCCAACTACCATACCCATCGTAGATCCGGATTGCGTGACGGAATATTCACCAGAATCTACGTGAAAATTTGGATTCCTTGAAGATTTCATCTCGCCCAAGCGGACATTTCCCAGAAATTATACTGATGGAAACCCCGCAGACCCATATTCCATATAGGATTGCAGGCGATTTTAGAAAAAATCAAAAAAACTCCACAAAATGGATTGACCCATGGCGGTGGGCTGCCGTA
>JBBRIB010000254.1:0-5366 GCA_038221745.1 Verrucomicrobiales bacterium | reverse complement strand
ATCGTCAAAAGGTTCCGGCAAACAAGGCGCATGATCTGAGATGCCATACTCGGTCAGACGGGCACGGATCGCCGCCTCCACGTAGGCCTCCGGCTCCCCGCTCGCATGGCGGCAGAGAGGTGTGTGGGAATGATAATCTGCCGGCACTTTGACAATTCTGGATGAATCCGGTTGAACCCCGCAGAAAAACCATCATAGCTTCTCTACACGGTGTTTGCACCCCACGACCCATGACCGATTTCCCACCAGAGTCAAACCCTAGCAATAGCGTCACCAACTATCTCCTCGAGCAACTCCGCCGCCACCCGAAGCGGGTGGTGTTTTCCGAGGGCGAGGATCTGCGTGTTATCCAAGCCGCCGCAAGGCTCGTGGCAGAGGAAGTCGTCGCGCCGATTCTGCTGGGCGACCGTGAAAAAATCCGTGCCATCGCCGTCGCGAATTCTGTTTCGCTGAAATTCATCCACATCATCAATCCACCCACCGCCTCCGATTTCAATCTCTTCTGCAAACGGGTGGAGAACATGGCCCGCTACCGCACCATGCAGATTGGCGATGCCTCGGAGATTGTCTCCCGCCCCCACTATTTCGGCGCGCTCATGGTCCAATACGGCCACGCGGACGCCATCGTCGGCGGCAATCAGGCACTGCCCGCCGCCTACTTCAGGGCGCTCATCCAGACCATCAAGCCGCAGGCAAACATTGCAAAAATCTTCGGTGTCACCCTGCTCACCGGCCCCCACCTCCAGCACCTCGGTGGCAGTGGCATCCTGTTCCTCGCAGACTGCGGCCTCATCCCTAATCCCGATGTTTCCGAACTCGCCACCATCGCCATCGAAACCGGGAAACTCGCCCACCACTTCCTCGGCCGCCGCCCGCTCGTCGCCATGCTCAGCCACTCCACCAAAGGTTCCGCGAGCACGCCCGATGCCCGCCGCATGGCTGCCGCCACCGCGCTCGCCCAGGAAGAGATCTCCAGACAGTTTCTCGAAATCACCGTCGAAGGCGAAATCCAAGCCGATGTCGCGCTCGATCCCGTCGCCGCAGAAACCAAAATGCCCGCCCCCGAGGCCCGCGCCACCGCCGATGTCCTGGTTTTCCCAAACCTCGATGCCGCGCACATCTCGCTCAAGCTTCTCCAACACGTCGCCGGAGCGCAGAACTACGGCCAACTCATCCTCGGCCTCTCCCGCCCCGCCGCCCAAGTCCCCCGCACCGCCAGCGTGGAAACCATCTTCGGCACCGCCGCCGCCATCGCCGTGGAGGCCATCAAGTATCACCAACTTTATCCTGATAGCGATTTCTGATAATTTTCCATCAAAGCTTTGTTAGCGAAATGGAGCGCTCGCTCCAGTCGGCCTACGGCGAGGCCGCCCTACCTTGCAATTTTTCCACCGGGTAGGGCGCTACCGCCGGGAGCGCTGGCCAAAGAATGGCGAAAGGACCGCCCAAGCAGCGACCGTCCGGCGCTCCTTGGCATCCAGCCATCCCCGCAATTTCTTCAAATAACCCGTCAAGATGCAGACCCATCTTGACCATCGAACCTCATCCCGAAAGAATGCCAACTGCTAGCAATTCAACTTCACCATGCAAAAAATAGGCCGCAATGATCCTTGCCCGAGTGGCGCGGGAGAAAAATTCAAGAAATGTTTATCCGCGCATCCATGCTTGCATCATCAGAGTTCCCCTGCCGAAATCTGGTGGGTTTGTAATCGCTGGACGACGCAGGCACCCACCTTGCCCGAACTCAGTGAATCAATGGTCGCCGTGAGCGAAATTTGTCCGGCCAAGTTCGACGCATTTCTCGACTTGTTCTTTGCCGATCCGCCTACCGAAATCGATGCCTGGTGCACCTTGCTCATGAAATGCGGGATCAAACGCTACCCGGATCTTCCGGGCCTGTTCCAGCGGATGAGCGCCCACCTTTCCGCCGCTGGAGAATCCGAACTACCCTGGCTCTACTCATCGACTGCAACGTTTCTGCGGGAAGATCACCCAGAGATGTTTTCTGATGTCCTCGCTGCAACTCTCGCCTTGGATCCTGCCGCCACGCCCATGGAGTCCTTGGAGATGCTCGTGGGATGGGCCGATGACTTGGGCCTAAACGATGACTGTGATCGATTGCGCCAGCGTTTCCCCGAGTTTCCGGAATACATGCTCGAAGAGGAGGATGATGAAGAGTCAAACGCGGCGGATTTTAGCGATCCTCTGAAGGATCCCGAACCGGAATTCCCACCCGAGGTCAACGCAGCACTGGACAAGGCGTGGGACGATTTCAATGCGCTCGATGCCCCCTCCCAAGCACAAGGGGAAGCCTTCATCAAGGAACTCCTCGCGTTGCCACACGAAGCAACGTCGTGGAATGACGTTTTCGATACGGTCTTGAAGTGCGGGAACGCCGACCTCTTCAGAACCTTCCACCACCTTGCCGCCGCGCTTGCTCCCACCCGGAACAATAATTTTGCCTACGTCTGCTGGGCTGCAGTCGAGGAGCTTGATCGGCTTAAAACACCGGAACGCCTGCCGGAAATCGCCCGCACCTTGCTCGATTTCAATCCCCTGACCTGCGATCCCGACGCACTATCCCATATCGTGGATGCCTTGCTGGGGCATGGCTTTGTGAATGAAATGAACGCGTTGTTGTCTGGGTTTCTTCCAAGCCTGCGCGAGAACCCCGATGTGATGTCATGGGTGGTGCCACGGATCGCGGAAGAGATTTTCTTGCTGCGTCTCGGAGCGTTGATTGCCTCCGCCAATTATGCCAGCCAGCCGCTCGATCTCATGATCGCCGATCTCTGTGCCGGCTTGGACGATGCCATGGACAAAGAAAGCTCCATTGTGCCGCTGCGGTATCTGATGCAAGAAAAGGAGCGTTTCTCCCTTGAACAATTCAGGCTCCCCAGTTCCACCAAAGGCCGCAGCAAGCTGCAACTCCTTTGGAACAACCTCCAGCGGGCGTTTGTCGAAATCGCGCGCGACGGGTGGGAAACCGAAAATCGCAATCCCTCAAGAACCCTCATTGGTTTATACATGATCCTCCGGTCCGCCGAAAATTGGATCAATTCCCCCCGCGAAAAGGACCAGAAATATCCTCTCAACCTGCTCGATTATCTCAACTCCGCCATGATGGAGCAGCTTACCGTGATGGAGTGTCGCGACTTCTTCGGAATCAGACGCGAACGAGCGGGTGTCATGTGCGACGCCAGCCTCTGTCTGATCCGCTGGACCGCCCGACAAGGATTGCTTGGCGAAACCGAAAGCGCAGAAGCCGGGAACCAAATAACAAAGTTAATGAAAAAGATCGGGTTCTGATTCCGAATTCATTTTGTCATTAACAACAAGGATACAGCTCGATCTGCATGGACGCTCATTTACCAAAATCACCCGCTGAGATTGACCGAGAGATTTCATCCCTCATTTCGGAACTGCTGGAGGCGGCAGGGATCCAAGAGGCGCGTGACATCACGCTGCGCCATTATCGGAAATGGTTTCACTTGATCCAAGGGTTTTGGTTAGCGGAGTCACGGGATGCCAATGCGGGGCCGGCCGGTTCGGTCCTGTTGAATGCGCTGGAGCCGTTAGAGATGAGCATGATGGAAACAGGGAATGTGTTCCGCTGCTATAATCCAGTGCTCAAAGCCGTCTTGGCCGATCCCTCGCGCGGCCCGACGAGTGCTGGGGAGCTGCTTTCAAGGCACGAATGGGAGAGGAACCCTTTCCGCGCGGAGGTGGTCCAGCCGCTGGGATTGATTTTCGCCCTCTCGTTCCATATCGATGAGGGAGAAGCGGCGGGGAAGCACTCAATTTTCACACCGATATTGTCCCGCGATGGGAAAGATTTTTCTGCGGATGACCGCGCCTGGCTGGCACGCTCGCGCGTGATGTTAGAGCCGATCTTTGCTTACATTCGGAAGCGGGAAATGATGCAGGACTTGAGAACCGGCTCGCCTTGCGTTTTAACCAAAGACCTCAGCAAAGCGGAGGAGGAGGTGTTTCACTGGATTTGCAAAGGGAAACGCAACAAGGAAATCGCCATCATCCTCGGGCGTTCCCACCGCACGGTGGAAAAGCACGTACAGTCAATCCTCGCAAAAACGGGTGTTGAGACTCGCACGGCGGTGGCGAGTCTGTGGGCAAAACGCTAGAATATTTGCGCGATTGGGTGATCCCACCCATTGACGGATCTAAGTATTTTTGAGAGATAGGAGCGTCTCATCTGCACATTCTACCTTGAAATTATTCCCTAATCACTCTCCCCCCCCCAACTTTGATGACCACCGCTATACGATCCTTGTTAGCTTTCGCGCTCCTGCCACTGACGGGACAGGCACAACTCATCGGCTACGAGCCCTTCGATTGCATCAGCACAATCGTCGATGCTGATCAGGGAGTGTTTTGGGATTTTAAAAATGAATCCATAAATCGCCATACCGGCCAGTCGTCAGACTGGGATCTCGCACCTGGTTTTTCCGGTGCTGCGGTTTGTTCCTCTGGCCAGCTCTTTACCGCAGATGCTGGGGTGATTCGCGAATATGGCGGCATCAATATCACTGCCGAGGGCGAGGGTGCCGTCAATGACAGCACAGTTGCCAGAAAAGTTTATTACCGCATCACCATGACGCGCGGCACCGGCACCACTTGGTGTGGCGTGAGCTCATTTGATTTCGGAAGCGAACGGCTGTTTTTCGGCCTCTATCCGGGTGATGCCAATTTCGGGATTTATAATCAAAACAGCTTCACCCCAATCGTTGTAAGTTCTGTTCCTGTCAATGTGGGCGAGACCTATACGCTCGTCGCCAAGGTGGATTACGATGCTGATCGGGTCTCGCTTTGGGTCAATCCAAACTTCGATGCCACGGAAGCAGCCAATGTCCCAGTCGCCAGCGCCGTTTACACCGGCACGCAATGGAGCACCGCAATCCGCGTGGCCAGCGGCGGCACCGGCATCACCGCATGGGATGATCTGACCTGTGCCACCACATGGGAAAGCCTGCGCACCTACGCCGTGACCAATAGTAATCAAGCCGGCACGGGTTCGCTGCAAAATGCCACCATTCTGGCCGGCGCTGCCGGTGGGCGGATCACCTTCCCCCATGCAGAGGCGGTTTACGCCATTAGCGGCGGAGGAAAACGCCTCATCCGTTTCAATAAGGACCAACCTGGAACACTCACATTAAACGTCCCCATTTCCGGCCTCGGCCTCAACGAAAACATCATGGGAATCGATTTCCGTGTTTATACAAACAGCGGCGGAAGTGCCCTCTACGCCATGGCCGTGGAAAGTGTGGCAGGCTCTAACAACGACATCGGCAGACTTTGCACCCTAGACACCACAACCGGTACTCTCACCACCGTGGGCAGTGCTCCTT
>JBBRIB010000253.1:0-5383 GCA_038221745.1 Verrucomicrobiales bacterium | reverse complement strand
ACACTCATGAATTTCCAGGTAAAATGGCGGCGGGGAAATTATCTTTCCAGAAATCCTTAGTATTTTAGAATCCAGGCTGAGCATTTATTCTGCTTGCGGGCTTGCCAGACTCCCCTTGATCGCCCGTAATTCCGCCGATATTCGTGACAAGCTATTTTATCCGCCGCCTGTTGTTGATTCCTCCGACCTTGATCGGCATCACGCTGCTTGTCTTTACCATTACGCGATTTGTGCCAGGCGGGCCGATGGACCGGATGCTCCAACAGGCATCACAAGGGGCCGAACAAGGGGGCAAGTCATCTTCCTCCTCCAATCAGGCCCAAGGCGGCCTCAGTGAGGAGCAACTGGAGGGGCTGGAAGAGCAATTCGGCCTCGATAAGGGCATTTTCACAAGCTACTGCCAGTGGCTCGGAGTTTTGCCTCGTGAAACCCGGATTTCCAAAGGCGAATACGGCAGCAGGGGTGAGGAAACCATCGGCGGGGGCGTAGATCTGGAGACCACGGCAGCGGTCGTGCTGCGCGGAGACGGGCGCCTCGTCCACGTCGTCCGCTCGGGCGAAAAAGTGATTTCCGCCGTTTTCGCAGAGACTGGAAAACCCGTGGCCACCGAGGGCTGGAAGGTGCGCTATGAAAATGAAAAGGACCGGCAGGATCGCTTCAAGCGCAGGAACACCGGCCCGGGCGACGCACCAAGCTATCCGGCGCGGGCGATCGTCTATCAGACACGTTTCGCCGGGCTGCTCCAAGGCGATCTCGGGCGCTCCACCGTTTACAATGATCCGGTGGACGAGATGATCCTCGCCCGAATGCCGGTGGCGGCCTATTTCGGGCTGCTATCTGCGGTGATCACCTACGCGGTCTGCCTGCCTTTGGGGGTTTTGAAAGCGCTCAAACACCGCACCTTTTTGGATTCGGCCAGTTCCATCCTGATCTTCGTCGGCTACTCGATTCCGGGTTTCGCCCTTGGCGCGATTTTGGTAATCTATCTGGGAGCGAGGATGAATTGGTTTCCGCTCTTCGGCATGACCAGCCCGGATTTCGCGCAAATGACCAATTGGGATAAAATCAAGGATCTTGCCCATCACACCGCGCTGCCACTCACTTGTTATGTGATCAGCGGATTCGCAATGCTCACGATGCTTACTAAAAACAATCTGATGGATAACCTCGCTGCCGATTATGTGCGCACGGCCGTCGCCAAGGGTATCAGTTTCCGCAGAGCGGTATTCAATCACGCATTTAGAAACTCAATGATCCCGGTGGCCACCAGCCTGGGGGACTTGGTCACGATCTTTGTGGCTGGCTCGATGTTGATTGAGTCGGTTTTCGATATTCAGGGCTTCGGGTTGCTTCAGTATCAAGCGGTGATCGCTCGGGATATTCCGGTGATCATGGGCACTTTGACGATTGCCGCATTGCTGATGCTGTTGGGCAATGTGCTCTCTGATTTCATTGTGGCCATGGTCGATCCACGGATCAAATTCAAATAGAGATGCGCACGACCGGAATCCTTTTCATCGCCCTGGGGGTGCTTGCAGCAGTCGGAGAGATCATGGGAATCTCATTTCCCACCGCACGCTGGTTTTTTGAAGCCAGCCGGGAAGTGCCATGGCTGAGTTACAAGCTGGCAGCAGGAAAAAGTTTCCCGTGGTTTGGATATCTTGCGGTAGCGGTTCTGTTAGTGATCGGGTTTTGGATGGTCATCGGCTCATGGACGCGCGGCCCGCTCAACCCAATGACCCGGAGACGCATCCGCCGCTTTTGCGAAATCAAACGGGGATATTATTCACTCATCATACTGCTCCTCCTCGCCTTGGTGGCCGGGCTGGATCAATTGATCGTCGGCAAGCGGGCACTCGCCGTAAAGTATGAGAACGAATGGGTGTTTCCGGCACTCATGCCCAAGGATTTCAAGAACAAGGACTTCGGCATCACCGGAGAGCGCGCGGAAGTGGATGCGGACTATCGGGAGCTTAAAAATCTTTTCGAGCAGAATCACCAAGGTAAGGTGATCATGCCATTGGTTCCTTTTGATCCCACCGGAGATACGCTTCCGCCGCGCTCCCGGCCCTTGGTTTTACGCCAGGGAGTTTATTATGAATCCGGTAGTCGAAAACCCTACTGGGGCCTCGCAGCAAGATACCATGATGTAGGAACTTCAAAAATCCATCTGCGCCAAGCCATGCGGAATGGAATCCTCACAGGCCCGTTCGATGCTTGGAATGCGGAGGGCACGCCCGTCTATACCGGGGAATTTCAGAAAGGTAAACTTACCAAAGGGGACTACACCGGAACCGGCACGGTGGAAGAATTTCTTGCCTTGCCCACCGGGGACTTCCGCGCCGTGAAATACCATCCCGCCCCCCCGATTCCGGAGGAGGGGAATTGGCTGGGCACCACCTCCCAAGGCTACGATGTATTGGCCTATCTTTATGGCGGCCTGCAGGTGAACTTCAAGGCCGCCATCATCTTTCTGCCTTTCGTCTATGTCATCGGGATTACTCTCGGGATGACGATGGGCTACTTCGGCGGGTGGTTCGATCTAGTCATGCAAAGGCTGATTGAAATTTTCTCCAACACCCCGTTTTTGTTCGTGGTGATTATCTTCTCAAGCCTTGTGCCTGAAAACTTCAAAGGCCTGCCCGTGATCCTCACCATCCTCGTCGCCTTCGGCTGGATGGGGATGACTTATATGATGCGGACGGCCGCTTACCGAGATAAAGAGCGCGACTACATCTCCGCCGCCCGCGTCCTCGGTGCCGGCACCCCCCGCATCATTTTTCGTCACCTCCTTCCGAACACCGTGGCCATCATTGTCACGTTGATTCCATTCACTGTTTCCGGGCTGATTTTCTCACTCACCGGGCTGGACTATCTCGGCTTCGGACTGCCCCCGCAAACGGCCACCTGGGGCCGCCTGCTCAATGACGGACTCTCCAATCTATCCGCACCATGGCTGGTCACTTCCACCTTCATCGTGCTGGTGGGGCTGTTGGTCCTCATCACCTTCATCGGCGAGGCGGTTCGCGAAGCCTTCGACCCGAAAAAATTCACCTATTACCGTTGATGGCCCTTCGTTCTCTATCATCTTTCTGGCTTCTCTGCGCGGGCTTATGTGCATTCATGAGCATTGCCTGCCATCGTGATGCCGAGACTTTCCAACGCACCTCGGGCTTTGATGAGTTCATCCCCCGCTATAACAAATATATCAAAGATTGGCTCATCACCCAGCAAGCTGCCTCTCAAAAGGAAGCCTCCCGTCTCACGGGCCTACTACAAACCGCAGAGGGTGACGAAAAAGCAAAACTCGAAGGACTCGCTGAGGGTGAGGCGAGGAATCTCGAAAAATGGCAGTTCCGGCTCGCTCTCGGTGACTATTTGAAAATCGGCACCCTTGAGGAGCTTCCGGCCGACCTCAAATGGGAAGAGGGAATGGACCAGCCGGACATCGGCGATCCGAATTCGAAAAAAGGCGGTGTGATGAGACTCTACATCCAGGACTTCCCACCCACTCTCCGGCCCTTTGGGGATAACTCGAACAACTCGTTCCGCAGCGAAATTTATGATGATATCGATATGGGGTTGGTCTCCTATCATCGTAAGACCATGGAATTGATTCCAGGCATCGCCAAGCAATGGGCGGTCTCGAATGACGGCCGGACGATTTATTACAAGATCAATCCCGAAGCTCACTATTCCGATGGAGTGAAAATCAAGGTGCGGGACTATTTGATGAGTGTCTATGTGAATGTTTCCGACAACGTGTCCAATCCCTATCAGAAGCAATACTACCGCGAAAACGTCGCCCAGATCGCGATGTATGATGACGAGACGCTTTCCATTTCACTCCCCGAGGCAGTGGTTTTCGGGCCACTCATCGCCGGTGATTTCACGCCGAGTCCCGAGCACTTCTACAAAGACTACGGGCCAGACTACAACGAGCGGTATCAATGGAAATTCCGCCCCACCACAGGGGCCTATGAGGTGCGCCCGGAGGATGTGATCAAAGGGGTATCAATCACCCAAAGCCGGGTGAAGAACTGGTGGGCCAAAGACCGGAAGTATTACCGCTATCGCTACAATCCTGACAAGATTGTTCATACCGTGGTGCGGGATCCTTCGAAAGCCTTCGAACTGTTCCGGGCTGGCCAGTTGGACACCTTCGGCATCACCCGCCCGGAGCTATGGTATGAGAAATCCGAAATTCCACCCGTCTATGATGGTTATATTGAACGCGTCACTTTTTACACCCGTTTTCCAAAAATTCCGCTCGGCCTCTATCTAAACGTTACCAAGCCACTGCTCAATGACCTGGATGTGAGAATCGGCATCCAGCATGCGATGAACTGGCAGAAGGTCATCAACGTTATTTACCGAGGGGACTACCAAAGGCTCAATGGGTTCAACGAAGGCTTCATCGGTCTCAGTGATCCGACGCTCACGGCACGCCCGTTTTCGATCAGCTCTGCGCGTGAAGCATTCCGCAAGGCCGGCTTTACTGAAGAGGGCCGCGGGGGAATTCTTGCCAAGCCGGATGGCACGCTGCTTTCAATTGCGATTACCTATCCGAATGTGCCGATACTTGACCGGGTGTTCGCCCTGCTCAAGGAGGAGGCATATTCCTGTGGGCTGGAAATCCGCCTGGACGGGCTTGAGGCCACGGTGGCTTATCGCAAACAGATGCAGAAGCAGCATGAAATTGCCTTTGGGGCATGGAATACCACGCCGCCCATGCCGGATTTTTATCAATTCATCCACTCGACCAATGCGTTTGATGAAAAGGGCAACATCAAACCCCAAACCAATAATCTCTTCAGTTGGGGACGTGCGGATACTGATAAACTCAGCGTCCAAGTCCGCACCGCCCGCACCAAGGAAGAACTCGGTGAGGCGGTGAGGAAACTCCAACACATCATGCATGACGAGGCGATCTTTGTCCCGGGATACGCGACGGATTTTATTCGCATCGGCTCGTGGCGCTGGGTGCGTTGGCCGGATTGTGAAGAGACGCGCTTCAGCCCGCCCGTGGTTTTTGATCCCCATGAAAGCCATGTCTATTGGATTGATAAGGAGATGTATGATGAGACCCAGGCCGCCCGCCGCTCGGGTAAGGTCTTTGAGGAATCCACCCGCGTCATCGCCGACTATCGGCAAGGGCAAAAACCGCTGGATGAGGAAACAGAAACTCTCCCGGAGCCATGAGTGAGACCCCCGAAAACATTCTGGTGGTGGATAAACTCATCACCTCCTTCGAGACTGAAAAAGGCCTGCTGCGCGCGGTGGATCATGTTTCTTTCACCGTGCCCGAAGGGAAAACCGTGGGCATCGTGGGTGAGTCCGGCTGCGGTAAAAGTGTCACCGCCATGTCCATCGTCCGCTTGTT
>JBBRIB010000252.1:0-5389 GCA_038221745.1 Verrucomicrobiales bacterium | reverse complement strand
TTATCTGCGGTTTGACTTTCTTCTATTGATCTATTCGGCTTGTTTGAAATCGGAAACATTCCACTTGGCCCGCCGGGTTTCGGCAGCCAATTCGTTGAAGGCGAGAATCTCGGCCTCGGAGAACAGCAGGCCGCCGTTCTTCGCGGCGCGGGCGGCGGCTTGGGCCTCCATTTGGCCGGGGAGCATGCAGGCTTCATTGCCGTGGCCGAGGATGTCGTCGATGACGGCCTTGACGTTGTCCGACTGGCTGCGGCCCTTGGCGAAATCGCCCGCGTTCATCGCGTCCGGGTGCCAGACTTGAAAGAAGAAACAGCAGGTGCCCTTGTCATCGCCAACCTTGTCCCACCGGTTGCGGAGGGTGGGCAGCGAACCGCCGATGTAGCCGCCGATGATCTCGTTCATGAGCGCGAGGCCGTAGCCCTTGTGCGCGCCGAAAGGCACTAGAAATTTCGCCGCGTTCGGATCGGTGGTCATCTGGCCGTTCTCATCGACGGCGGCACCGGGCGGCAGTTGTTTACCCTCTCGGGCGAGCTGTTGGACGCGGCCCATCGCGACGACAGAAGTCGCCCAATCCAGGACGATCGGGTAACCGATGGAGTCGGTGGTGGGAAATCCCCATGAATGCGGGTTGGTGCCGAGAGTGGGAAATTTACCACCGAAGGGAACCACTTCGGCGAGAGCGGCGGTGCAGTTGGTGTAGGCGATGTAGCCGCGGCGCGCTGCCTCCATCACATAGCCACCCCCCCAGAGGTAGTGAAAGGCGTTGTCCACGGAAACCATGCCGACGCCGTATTTGTCGGCGAGCTTGATGGCGGTCTCGATGGCGGCGTAGCCGGTGGCTTGACCTAACTTTTTGTTGGCATTCCAGACCTCGGCACCGCGGAAGCGGGTCTTGATCTTTTCAATTTTCGCCTTCGGCACACAACCGCCGGATGCGGAACCGAACAGGTGATCGAGGTGCAGCGCCTTGAGGGCGTTATGGGTACGGATGCCGTGGCGGGTGGCCTCGGCGCAGAATCGCGCGCCATCGGCGGCTTCGGCAGCTGAGTAGCCGCGCTTGCGATAAGCGGCGGCAACCAGCGCGTTGTGTTGATCCTCGGGAATGACATGGAAAATTTCGGACATGGGTTCGGATAGGTGATGGCGAGCGGTTAATCCTACACGTGTAGGATTTTGTCAACAACGATCCTGCGATTCTTGACGAATCTATTCCCTGCACCTGCCGGTGGATTTGCGGATGACCAGCTTTGGCTGGACTGAAAATTCACGGGCCGGGAGTTCGGCACTTTCGGGATTGAGCCGTTCAAGGAGACCGCGCACGGCCAAATCCATGAGCCGATCCGTCTGATGGTCCACCGTCGTCAGGGTGGGGAAAAAATGTTCGGCCACGGCGATATTATCATAACCGACCACGGAAACATCCTCAGGCACCCGGATACCATCCTCGCGGAGGCGATTGATGACACCGATGGCAATCCGGTCATTCAGGGCGATGATCGCCGTGGGCAGGTTCCCGCCGGATTTTGCGACCAATTCACCGGCAAGTTCGTAGCCATAGTTGAAGGTGTGATTCGTCTCGCCAGGGTGAAACACCAAGGTGAAATCCCGCTCGAAATCGAGGCCGACCTTCGGAGCATAGCGCTTGAGACCAGGCATCCGCAGCGCTCCGAAGCGGTTTTGCGGATCGATCCCAAGCAGCGCGATCCGCTGGTGTCCGAGGCCCGTCAAGTGCTCCAGAATCAACTTCATCGAGCGCCCTCGATCCAGCACCACCCTGTCACCCGGCACCGCGTTTTCCGGGTCGATCCAGAAGCACGGCAATTTTTCCCGTTGCAGCAAGTGGATGGCGGAATCGTCCGTCGCGAGGCGCGAGAAAATCAGCACGATGCCATCGACGTGATGCCCCACAAAGCGGCGGATGGCTTTGCGTTCGAGATCCACGCTCGTATCGGAAAGCTCGATCACGGTGTCGTAGCCCTCTTCCCGTAAGCGTTGCTGGAGCGCGGCAGCCCGCATCGCCATCACCGGAGAATCGAGGTCCTGGAAACAAACCCCGACCGTCGCCGTCTGCCCACCCCGCAGACCGCGGGCGAGAGCACTTGGCTGGAAATGGAGTTCCTCGATCGCCTGTTTGACTTTCCTTACGGTCTCCGCTTTGACACCGCTGTGGCCGTTGATTACTCGTGAAATGGTCCACCGCGAGATGCCGAGGTGTTTGGCCAGTGCGGCGGTGGTATTGGGTCGTGCGATTGACATGCCGGGGTGGAAACAGTGTGGCTTCCGCAGTTTGCTACCATGAAATGATTGGATTGCCAACACGCGTTTGCGAATTTCCTCAACCGCCGCACTCGCCCTGCGCACCATCTTGAGGATCGATGATTCCAATTTCAGAAAATGCCCTGTGCCGACCTTCGGCTCAATCGAAATTCTCATTCGCCGCTCTCCCTGCTTTATCTTTGAGCAGGTGCACGAAGTTTCATCCGTGTTCGGACACCCCTCTCATTGCAAATAAACATGGTGCGCGCGACAGGACTCGAACCTGAACAGGGTTGCCCCCACTAGAACCTGAATCTAGCGCGTCTACCAATTCCGCCACGCGCGCATTTTGTTTTCATCTCCGCTTACGCAGAAGAGGCGGGAAAAACACCATGCCGCGCCAGAGAATGCAACCCTGTTTTGGGAAAGTTTTCTGAAAGACCATCTCATTCCAAATCGCGATGGTTTTCGGCGTTGCCAAAAGCCCCTCCCCTCAAGCAACCTGCCGCCATGCAGAAGGCAACGCCTCTTATCCTCGTTCTTTTACTGGCGGTGACCGCCGCCATCTTTTCGATCCGCTCGAAAGACGATCCACGCACGATTCGAGTCCCTGCCGCCGTCCCCACGGTGGCGCCCGCGGCGCCGACGGCCAAGACCGATACCACCGTAGCCAAAGCGGAGCCACGCAAATGGCCGCAGGACACCTCGGACATCGCCCCGGACGCCGGTGCCACCTTCGGCACTTTGGAAAATGGCATGCGCTACATCATTTATCCCAACTCGGAACCGCCCAAGCGCGTTTCCCTGCGGATGCACATCGCCGCAGGCTCCTTGATGGAATCGGAGGACCAGCGTGGCATCGCCCATTTCCTCGAACACATGGTCTTCAACGGTACGAAAAACTACACCGCTGCCGATCTCGTGCCGCGCATGCAGCGCCTCGGCATCTCCTTTGGCGCCCACATGAACGCCTACACCTCCTTTGACGAGACGGTCTATATGTTGGATCTTCCAGAACTTTCCGCAGACACCCTCAAGCTCGGTTTCACCGTCATGCGCGACTTCGGGGATGGGGCATTGTTGGACCCCGAGGAGATCGATAAAGAGCGCGGCGTCATTCTTTCCGAAAAAGTCAGCCGTGATTCTGTGAGCTACCGCATCATGGAGCAGCAATTCGCTGAGATCCTCCCGGACTCCCTTATCACCCGCCGCTTTCCCATCGGTGAAGAATCGGTGATCAAATCCGCCACGCGTGACCGCTTTGTCGATCTTTACACCCGCTTCTACACCCCGGAGAGAATGACTTTCATCGTCGTGGGTGACATTGATCCCAAGGAAATGGCCACGAAGATCGAGCAAACATTCTCCTCGATGGCAAATCCCGCATCGCCCGGAAAAAACCCGGACCTCGGTTCGATCAAACAACCCGAAGGCCTCGAAACCGCCGTCTTCAGCGATAAGGAAGTCGCCTCCACCGATGTTTCGCTCACACTCGTCCGTCCCTATATCCCCAAACCGGACAATCGCACCAACCGCACGGAGCGCCTTCAGTTGGAGATCGCCAACTCCATTCTCAGCCGCCGTTTCGACCGCCTTTCGAAAATCGAGGGTTCCGCCGTCGCCACCGGTTCCGCTTCGAGGTATGCGTTGTTCAATAGTGTGGAGCTCGGCTCAATTGATGTCACTGCGGCGGATGATCGCTGGAAAGAGGCGGTGCCCATCATTGAGCAGGAATTCCGCCGTGCGCTCGAGTTCGGTTTCACGGATGCGGAGCTGGCGGAAGCCAAATCGAACCTCCTCAACGCTTACGAACAGCAAGTCAAACAAAAGCCCACCCGCAAATCCGAGGGCATCGCCTCGGTTCTCGCCTCCTCGATCAACGATCAAACGGTTTTCTCCGATCCCGTCACGGATCTTGAAATTGCCCGGCAAGCCTTGGAATCCATCACTCTTACAGTTTGTAACGATGCGTTCAAATCGTTCTGGGATGTCCCCGGTTTCCATCTGATTCTCACCACCAAGGAAAAACCGGAAAATGCCGAGCAAGATCTCGCCGCTATTTTCGAGGAATCCCGAGGCACGGCCGTAAGTCCGCCCGCCGCCCGCGCCACCCAGGTCTTCGGTTATGCGGAGTTTGGCAAGCCAGGCACGGTAGTCTCGCGCAAGGAAGTGGCGGATCTCGGCATCACCCAGCTCAGCTTGTCGAACGGGATCAAAATCAACCTCAAACCCACGCAGTTTGAAGTCGGTAAAATCGAACTTCTCGCCCGCATCGGCTCCGGCAAGCTCACCCAGCCCAAGGACATGCCGATGCTCGATGGCTTTGCGGGGGCAGTCTTCAACGGTGGCGGTCTTGGTCTGCACTCGAATGAAGACCTCAAGGAAATCTTCGCGGGCAAAAACGTCGGCTCCACGTTGAGCGTTGGTGAGGATTCCTTCAGCCTCACAGGCAGCACCACCCCGGCGGATTTCCTGCTGCAAGCCCAGCTCATGTGCGCCTCGATCAGTGATCCTGGTTTCCGTCCTGACGGCCTCTGGCAGTTTCAAAAATCCATCCCCGTGATGTATCAACAACTCAAGCATACCCCGGCAGGCCCTCAGCAGGAAATGCAGGCATGGCTCTACGGTGGGGACTCGCGATTCTCCATCGCTCCCGTCGAGAAACTATCCGCCTACACGCTCAACGATGCGAAAAACTGGCTGCTTCCCGAGATCGGCAAAGGCTATCTTGAACTGAGTATCGTCGGCGATTTCCAGACTGAGACCATCCTTCCCCAGCTCCTCGCCACCTTTGGCGCGCTTCCTCCGCGCGCTGCTTCCGCCCCCGTGTTCGCGGCGGCTCGCCAAGTCAGGATGCCCAACGCGCCTGCCATCAAGACCTTCACCTACTCCTCCAAAGTCCCGCAGGCCATCGCCTTTACGATCTGGAAAACCGCAGGCGTCCGCGGCAATCAAAAGGAATTCCGCCGCCTCAATCTCGTTGGAGAAATTTACGGGGATCGTCTGCGTGAGGAAATCCGCGAAAAACTCGGAGCCTCCTACAGCCCCACCGCGGGTGCTTCCGGCTCGGATGCGCTTGAGAACGTCGGCTACATTCTTGGCCAAAGCGTTGGCAATCCGGAGGATCTCGAAC
>JBBRIB010000251.1:0-5396 GCA_038221745.1 Verrucomicrobiales bacterium | reverse complement strand
GCTTTGGGTGGGGACTTTGACACCTCACAGGATGCGGATTCTTTGGAAAAAAACACCGAGTTCACGCGCTTTTTGTTTTGATGAGGTCTGCTCAGAAATCAGCCCGCCACCCAAAGCGGTGATGCCCACCGCAGTCCAAAGGCTGATGCCAATCTTTGGAAAAAAACACCGAGTTCACGCGCTTTTTGTTTTGATGAGGTTTGCTCAGAAATCAGCCCGCCACCCAAAGCGGTGATGCGCACCGCAGTCCAAAGTGTTTTTTTGAAAACTCGATTTTCTCAAAATGCCCGGCGCCCGGATGCCGTTGATGGTGCTCGACCACCGGTTCGAGCCGCCTCAGCAGGCCAATGCCATTCGCCATCTGAATCGCCAAGCCAGGGCGGGCATTCACTTCGATCATCAAGGGGCCGATGCTTTGATCAATCATCAGGTCCACCCCGAGATAGCCCAGCCCGGTCATTTCCTGGCAGGTGACGGCGATGTCTAAAATCTTGTCCCACTCGGGGAGCTGAATCCCTAACAAATCGATATCCAAATCCGGGTGGCGACTCAGGCAGCGCCCGTGATGGATGGCCCGAATGGTGCGACCGGTGGCAATATCAATGCCAATGCCAAGCGCCCCTTGGTGGAGATTGGCCCGGCCATCGGACTGGCGGGTGGCGGCCCGTACCATCGCCATTACGGGGTAGCCGTGGAGCATGACGATGCGGATATCCGGCGCGCCTTGGTAACTGATGTCTGTCATCACTTTGGCGGGCTTCACCCGGTATTCGATCAGCGCGTTGTCCCTCTGGCCCCCGAGGCTGAATAGGCCTGCCAGAATGTTTGCGATATGGTGGCGCACTTCATCTCCAGTCAATACGGCGCCACTGGGTTTGGTGAAATTTTTGCCATCTTGTGAATCGATCACCAGCACGCCCCGGCCACCGGAGCCGCGGGTGGGCTTGATGACGAAGGAGGTTCTGCCATCGATCATTTTTTCAAAGCGAGCCGCATCGTGGGGCGAGCGGATCACGCCGTAGGTCTCGGGCACGGCGATGCCCTCCCTTTCGGCGAGAGCCTTGGTTTGCAGCTTGTCATCCACCAAGCCATAGAGTCGCCGGGGGTTGTTAGGGAGCAGGAAGCGGGCGTTGCGCATGTTGATCCCCACCACGCCGAGGGCGCGGAGCTCTGCCGGTGTGCGAAGCCATCGGTGCCACCATTTTGCCGGAGCCTGTGGCAATGGATCAGGCATTTGAAAAGGTTTTGAAGCGGATGAGTTCCGAGAAGCGGTAGCCGGTGTAACGGCCGATGATGAGAATTCCCGCGAGCAAAATTAAAAGTAGTTCTGGAAAATAAAACGCCCAATACTGGACCTGCGGAATCTTCATGAACAGGTAGGCAAGCACCGCAACCACCACCGAGCCACCCACCTGGATGAGCGCGCTTTGTTTCCCTTCCTCTTCCCAGATGATGGACATCCGCTCCAGCGTCCAGGCGAGGATGATCATGGGAAACAAGGTGATTTGCAACCCGCCGCTCATCCCCATTCGATAACTCACCACGCTCATCAGAATCATCAACAAGGTGACGATGACCACACAAGCGGCCACCCGTGGGACCACCAACAGATTCAGGCGGGAAAGCATGAAACGGAAGCCAAGCCCCACCGCCACCATTACCACAAACATCGCCAAGCCACGCAGCAAGGGGATCTGCAGCAATGCCAAGGCGAGCAAGACCGGCATGAAAGTGCCCAAAGTCGGAACGCCTATCAGATTTCGCATCAAGACAACCACAAAGGCCCCTAACGGAATGAGGACGATGTAGCGGAAGGTGGCGCGCTCGGCGATGGGCAGACCGAGGATGGTGGAGATCATGAAGGGCGAGCTGCTCAGATCGGAGAGATGGCTGAGCGGGATGCGGTCCTTGCTGACGGTGAAGACCACCCGCGAGTTTTCGCCACCCGTCACATCGAGCAGTGGGCCACCACCGCGGTGCCAGACAAACATGGATCTGCCATCAAGCACGGAAGAGGGATTTTGCGGATCCCGCACTTTCCAGTTTGCGCCGTCATAGTATTCCACCAAGGGCTGGGGAGGCGCGCTGCCTGCCGTTTCATCGAGCGTTACTCCATAGGCAAGACGGGCGGGCACGCTTGATAGATTGAGGAGATCGATGCCCATGGCCAGCGAGGCGCGGCTCTTGAATTCCTTTTCGTAGTGCCGCTTGAGCAGGGCGAACTCTTGAGAATATTGATCCCCGTTGATCTCTTCAAAGAGCGCGACGAAGAGCGCATCAGGGTCGGCTGAAATGGATTTCGCCCGATTGACAATGTTGCTGGCTGCTTCGCCGAGATTACCTGAGAGAGCGGGATCATCGGCTCCGGTGAGAGGAAATTTTGCCGCCACGGCCTCGCCACCGCTGCGCCCGTCATCCGGCAGACGGATGCGGAAATAAAGGGCTTGGGCTTCCTCGCGCTTCTCGGCGGACCAGATGGCGGTGTATTCACCAATTTCTTTTTCAATATCGAAAAAGTATCCAAGCGAGCCAGCTTCCTGCGTTTTTGATTCATCCGCAACCGTGGAGGGAAGCGAGAGCCGGGCTTTGACTTTTTTTCCCGTGGCCAGAAAGGAAACGCGGGCTTCGATTTGCCATTCGTTGACTTGCTGGCCTTGCCAGAACGGCACTCCGAGCGAGGAGACTTTATGGAGTGCCACGCCACCGCCCAACAGGATAAGAAGCAGCACCACCGAGATCAGTTTCCATCGTGCGCTCATGAAATCGGGAACGGGTGGCAGGAAGACTCAGCGGAAGATTTTTTCATCGGCGAGGAAGGTGCGCGCGGGATCCACCCAGCCGAGGTCTTTGATCATGTTTCTACCGATCAATACGGGCGACAGCATGTTCGAACGGTTGTTCAGAGTGAACTCGCCGCGCAACTTGCGCCCGCCGATCTGCACGCTGAGCTTCACCACTTCACGCGGCAGGGACTCACCACCCGGCTCTTTGATCCGGGCGATGCGCACCAACGGCGCCTCGATGCGATTGCGGGTGGGTTTCTCATCGGTGGGATCGGTGACGACAAAACGCATCCACTTTTTCCCGTCCCGTTCAAAGAGTTCCTCCTCCTCGGCGTGGATGGAGCTGTTGAGAGCACCGGTATCGAGCTTGGCCTGGATCTTTTCGGTCAGACCGTTGATGAAGACATTTTCCTTCCAGCCATAAACCTGGATGAGATCGGGGGAAACCGGGCGGGCCACGGCGGCTTGCGCGGCTTCCGCATTTTCGGCAGCGGCTTCATCGTCTGGATCTACCGCAGCCGCGGCCGGCTTGGCGGGCGGTGGAGTGGGGGTGGGTTTGACAGGCTCTTTGTTGGAGGCGGGCTTCGCTGGGGCGGGAGCTGGCTTTTCCTCTTTTGCCGGGGCGGGTTTGACGGGTTCTTTGGCGGTGGCATCCATCACCGCCCGAGCGGGTTCGGACTCGTCTGCAGGTCATGATCGATGAATTCCAGATTCTCACGCGGGGAAATCATCATCCACAGCAAGCGCGGATGGCAACGGAATTCCGAGAGGGAAGATTGGGGCGATGCACACTTCCTTCCAATCAATTTCCGATCTCGCTCGGAATCGCCGCATGAAAAACGGCAGCCCTTGCGGACTGCCGTTTGAAAAAACTCCGCGGAATTTAGAGAGCGAAATCAGATGCCCTTTTTAACCACGTCGGTGAGGAGATCGATGACGCGGTTTGAGTAACCCCACTCGTTGTCATACCAGCTGATCAGTTTGAAGAAGGTAGGATTGAGCTCGATGGAAGAGCCGGCATCGAAGATGGATGAATGCTTATCGTGGATGAAGTCGGTGGAAACGACTTCGTCTTCGGTGTAGGCGAGGATGCCTTTGAGGTAAGTCTCGGAAGCATTCTTGAGGGCCGCCTTGATTTCCTTGAGGGAAGTGGGCTTCACCGTCTTCACTGTAAGGTCCACTGCGGAAACGGTAGGAGTCGGCACCCGGAAGGCCATGCCTGTGAGCTTGCCAGCCACTTCCGGACAAACCAAAGCCACCGCCTTCGCCGCACCGGTGGTGGATGGGATGATGTTGATGGCAGCACTGCGGCCGCCTTTCCAATCCTTCTTGGAGGGGCCGTCCACCGTCTTCTGGGTGGCGGTGTAGGAGTGAATGGTGGTCATCAAACCTTCGGCGATGCCGAATCCTTCCTTGAGAAGAACGTGGACGACAGGTGCAAGGCAGTTGGTGGTGCAGCTTGCATTGGAGATGATGTGATGCTTGGCAGGATCGTAAAGATGATCGTTCACGCCGACGACGAAGGTGGCATCCTCACCCTTGGCAGGAGCGGAGATGATCACTTTCTTGGCACCCGCGGTGATGTGGCCCTGGGCTTTTTCAGCTTCGGTGAAAAGTCCGGTGGATTCGATGACGACTTCGACGCCGAGCTCTTTCCATGGCAGACCTTCCGGCGAGCGGGCGCTGACGACCTTGATGTCGTGGCCGTTGACAACGATGATGTCGTCATCTTCAAGCTCGGGAGAAGATTTCTTCGATGAAACCGTGCCGGAAAAGCGGCCTTGGGTGGAATCATACTTGAGCAGGTAGGCAAGGTTGTCCGCAGGAACGATGTCACCGACGGCGACGACATTGAAGGTGGTTCCCAAGTGGCCTTGTTCGACAAGGGCGCGGAATACGAGGCGGCCGATGCGGCCGAATCCGTTGATGGCGATGGTGGTCATGACAGTTTGTATGGAGGCTGAGGCAGATTTTCCGCCCGGCGGCGGGATTGTGCATGCCAATCCCCAAGCGTCAACCCTCCGGCGCGGTTTCGAGAAATATTTAGAAATGGGATTGGGCTGTTCAAATTCTTCCACCAATCTTTTAGGTCAGAATCGTTTCTTCGAAAATTTGGATGCTAACAAAAATTTGGGAATGAATTTTCTTGAAAATCTTGATCGGACCCGATCACTAGCGAGTGTCCGTCTTGATGGATGGGGAACTAGAAAACCTCGCACAAAGCGGTCGGCATCGACCGCAACGATGCCGCCAAACCGACCAAACGGCCGGGGAGGCGGTGGCGCATGTCCAAGCCGCCAACCTTCGGGGAGGGGGCCAAAGGCCATCGCGGTCGACTTTGTGCGGCTTTAGAACTCCCCGTCCACCAGGAAAGGATCGCAAACTAACCTCCCTCTATGAAAAAAATTCTCGCTGCTTGCCTCCTACTTTCTTTTAGTGCGTCTCTACTCTACTCAGACGAGAGCCAGATAGGATCTGCCCCCACGTTTGCCCGCGTCATCGGGGAGATCCCAGACGGCACACCACCACCGCCCGAGCCTCCGAAGCCCGAGTTCATTGTGCCTGCCAAGGACATCCTCGAATCCAAAACCTACCAACAAGGCGGACGAAAGA
>JBBRIB010000250.1:0-5410 GCA_038221745.1 Verrucomicrobiales bacterium | reverse complement strand
GATGTCACGGAAGTCTCCGCTCAAATGGAAACCTTCGTGGAAGGCCGCATGCTTGACGACCATTTCACCATCTATTGCAAACTCAGCAACGGTGGCAAAGCCCTCGTCCGTGCTTCGCAAATTTGCATCGGCTCCAAGAATGACCTCGGCATCACCATCGCCGGCACCAAAGGCAGCCTCACCTGGCGCCAGGAAGAGCCTGAGAAAATCACAATTTGCCTGCCGGATCAGCCGGACCGTGTTTACTGGCGCGGCGCGGTTTCTGCGGGTGACGGATTCATTCCGAAGAACGCTCCTGCAGACCTCCTCGCAGAGCCTACCATCCCCGCCGGCCACCCGGAAGCCTTCCATGATGCTTTTGCCCGCCTCCACCGCAGCTTCGAGGCAGACGTGCGGAAATGGAAAGCCGGTAAAAAATTCGAGTGCGATGGCAGCAAATACGCCAACGTCGAGGACGGCTGGATGGGCATCGCCTTCATCGAAACCTGCCTTAAGAGCCGGGATAAGAAAGGTGCCTGGATCAAGCTACCTAAGAAAATCTAACACTTTAAAACACTTCTCCACCACCCACACCTTCCTACCCGAAGGTGTGGGTTTGCTATTTCCCTTGAATGTTTGGATATTTCTGGGAATCTCTTT
Organism: Verrucomicrobiales bacterium; assembly: GCA_038221745.1. Taxonomy (GTDB): domain Bacteria; phylum Verrucomicrobiota; class Verrucomicrobiia; order Verrucomicrobiales; family Akkermansiaceae; genus Luteolibacter. The sequence continues at coordinate 4,771 of JBBRIB010000250.1, read as the reverse complement.
CGTATAGAACTTACACGCCATGGAAACCAAAGACCTTTCATCATCCAGCCGCCGCACGTTCATCAAACAAGCTGCCTGGATCGCAGGCATGCCCGCCATCATCCCCGCATCGGTTCTCGGGCGGAATGGCGATACCGCCCCCAGCAATAAAATCGTGCTTGGTGCCATCGGCATCGGTCCTCGCGGGCGGGAGGTGCTCAAGGAATTTCTCAGCCAGTCCGATGTGCAATTCGTCGCCATCGCGGATGTGCAGAAAACCCGCCGTGAAATCGTCCGTAAAACGGCCAACCGCCAATACGGCAATGAAGACTGCAAGGCTTACCGGGACATGCACGAAGTCCTCGCTCGCACCGACATCGATGCCGTGCTCATCGCCACGGGTGATCGTTGGCACGCCCCTGCTTCCATGATCGCCGCCCGCGCGGGTAAGGACGTTTACTCCGAGAAACCCTGCACCATGACCATCGGCGAGTGCAAGGAACTCGACGATACCTTTCTCAAGGAAAAGCGGGTCTTCCAAGCCGGCACCCAACGGCGGAATGTGGATAACTTCCGCCTCGCCGTGGACCTCGCGCGCACGGGCCAACTCGGAAAACTCAAGACCCTCCACGCCGGAATCATCGAGCCGGAGAACGACATGCCCAATCTCCCGGGTGAGCCAGATCCCGATCCTGAACTCATCGATTGGGATCGTTGGCTCGGCCCCTGCGCCATGCGCCCCTACAACAAACGCTATGTCGAAGGACAGTGGCGTGGCCAGGAAGGGCTTGCGGCAGGTTACAAAATTCTCGAATGGGGTTCCCACACCGTCGATCTCTGCCAATGGGCAGCGGATGCGGATGGCACCACACCGATTGAGTTCGAGGCAGACGGTGGCACCATTCACGCCACCTACGCCAATGGCATCAAGCTGGTCATGCGCATTGCCGGATTCAACAACGAGGGCGATTGGCTGGGACTCGGAACCTGTCCGGTCCGTTTCGAAGGCGAGGATGGCTGGGTGGAAGCCGGCGACCATGCCAAAATCCTCGCGAGCGACCCTGGCCTGTTGGAAAAACACAAGATCGATGACCTCCCCGGCACCAACCCGGTCAAACACGTCCGCAATTTCCTCGATTGCGTAAAATCCCGTGAGCAGCCGACCTGCAATTCCACCGTCACCCGCTACGGCCACGTCGCCTGCCATGCCGCTGCATTGAGTTGGAAACTCGGGCGCAAGCTCAAGCTGGATCCCGTCACGGAGATGTTCATCGGCGATGACGAAGCGAACAAAATGCGCACCACCGAGCGCCGCGCTCCTTGGAATGTTTGAGGGGTCTCACCGCTGAATCGATTGGGATTCAGCGGGCCTTTGCGGCACCACAATATCATCGTTGGTGAAAATCTCCCGGTCCGGCCCCAGCGACCGGATCTCCATCAGGTCTCGTGAAATCGAATGAAATCGAAACGGAGTTCCCCACGCGTCTAATAACGCACCTTTCTCATCTAGGCGCGGATGCTTGAGTGGAAAAATTGGCAATTTCCCGGGATTCGCACCCATCAAGGTATGCATCATTTGCGGATTATCCTCCCCTGCTGGGAAACTGCCGAACTCCCGGCGGTAAACCTCGAACAAATCTAACAATAGTTTGGGTTCACTTGCCGCATCCCTTATATCCTTGCCAAATGCAACGGCCAGCGGGTGCGATGGGACTTGCCTCAGCGTAGCTGCCGCTGGTGCTTCGAGTGCAAGTTGCCCGGGTGCCCGAGCTGCCGGGCGAGAGTCAGCCACCTTGCGCGGCTCCAGGACCGGCGCGGCATCCCGTCCAATCGGCACAGGGGCTTTAGTACGAAAAAAAACAAATCCGATTCCGGCCAGCAAAGCCAATGCGACACCAACCCACAACCTTTTCTTCATGCCTGCATGAAGCCCATGTTCGGAGTGGCAAAGCGCCCGATATTCGGCAGCACCAACGGCAAGTCACTGTTGGAAACACCGAACCATCTCGCCAGCGTCGCCGCCATTTCATCGGTGGAAACCTTTGGAATCCAACTCCCGCGCGTGCCGGTATCGTCCGGCCCTTGGATCGCCAGCGTCGGCATCTGCCCATAGAGCTGCCCGCCATTCACCCCGCCGCCGACGATCATGTGGTGGCCTCCCCATGCGTGATCGGAGCCTTTCCCGTTGCTGTTGTAAGTGCGGTTGAAATCAGAAGCGGTGAACAAGGTCACCTTCTCACTGATCCCCAACTGTGCCGTATGCTGATAGAAATCCGCCACTGCCTTGCTCAGCTCAGCGAGCAGGGCCGCATGGTCATTGAGCTGCGCATCATGGGTATCGAAGCCACCCAGAGCTGCAAAGAAAATTTGCCGTTTCATGTTTAAAGCACCCCGGGCATGAATCATGCGCAAGATCATCCTGAGCTGGCCCGCCACCCGGTTCAGCCCACCTTGCGGATTGAGGCTGTTAGGAAAGGTTCCCACATTGGCGGGGAGCGGATTCGCGGCAATCGCCGTCTTTAAAAGCGCGTCATTCGAGATTCCCCGTTTCATGATGTTTGCATACTCCTGCTCGAAGACATGCCCATAACTCCGCCCTAACATTTGATTGTTCTGCTGGAACATCTCGGTGAACGGTGAGTAATTCCAATCCGCCCCGTTCAGACCGATACTGCCGTTCGGTGTGACCTGATACTGCAATACCTGATCCCCCACTTGAAAAAAGTTCGAACCCGCGATTGAGACATTCATCGAGATCTGAGATCCCGCGTTCAGGCTGCTCAGTAAATCCGCAATACGCCCGCCCCAGCCGACTTTTTTGGGCGTGTCCGGAACGGATGTCTGCCATTGGACCTGTTGGTCGTTATGCGAAAACAAGTGAGGTGGAATCGCCGCTCCACCCGAAAGATACTCGGCCTTGGTAATGGGAGCCACCAAGGTGCCGACATTACAAACCATCGCCATTTTACCCGAATTATAGAGTGCGTGCAGCGGTGCCATCGATGGATGCAGGCCGAATTCGCGACCATCTCCGTTGGGGGTGGCGATCGGCAGGAGGTTCGCGCGGGGCAAGGCCAGGATCCCACGATCTGCGGTATAGGCATTGTGCGCGGGCAGGTCCCTTGGAATGAGGATATTGTTCGCATCGTTGCCACCGTAAAGGAAAAGGCAGATTAGAATCTTGGAGTCATCGCCCGTGGGAACTCCTTGCGCGGCAAGCGTCGCATTGAAGAGGCGCAACGTCCCCAGAGTGGACATCACTCCGGTCATGCCCAAGCCCGCACAGGCGGATTGACCAAGGAAGCTCCGGCGATTGGTAGGTGAATGATGGGATTTCATGGTTGGGAGTCCTATTTCTGCACAAAAAATTCGGGTGAATTGAGAACGAGGTAAAGGGCCGTCTGCACCCGCGACACCTGGCGCTCATTGGTGAAACCGAACCAGCCCGGGAGAGAACCATAGGTTCCGAGGATCTGGCTTCGCAACTGAGGACTCATGGCACCGAACAAGAATCTAACATTCAGATGGTCCACCAACCGCTCTTGAGCCTGCAAGGGTGTGAGGCCCGATGTGTTCAAAATGGCGACGAGTGAATTGAAGTTATACGTAAACTTGAGATTGTCCGATTGAGGAGTGGGTTTTTCCGCTGTCCAGATCCCCCAGGTGATGGCGGATAGATTGAAGTTCGCTTGCCGGAGGGCATTGGTTTCTCCGAAAATCTGAAATTCCGGCGACAGCAGGCCAGCTCTTGCGATTGGCCCTGGATTTGAGAATCCCGGCTGGAAAAAATTAAACACGGATGAAGAAAGCAAGGGGGCCTGCTCTGGAAGTTCATACTGCATGTTGATATAATAACTTGGATCCCCCTGCGCCGCATTCGGCGGATTTCCCGGTAATACCCTCAAGGCCCGAGAGAGTCTCAACACCGGCTCGGCGGGTTTTCCATAAGTGAGTGATTGCCGCGGAGTGGCGTGGCGGGCCTCGTAATCAAGTAGCACGGCTTTGAGCGTGGCACCTAGGTTTCCCCGCACTCCGCTGCCATCGTTATTGAAGACGCTTGCCACCCGATGGATATAGCCCGGACTTGGATTGCTCGTCACAAAGCGTTGGATCAGTTGCTTGGCCATGAAAGGCCCCACGTTGGGGTGATTGAATATCGCATCCAAAGCCTGCCTCATCCTGTCCACACCATCGCCACTCGCAGCGATGAGGTTGCCATTGAGGATCTGGCGCTCCTTGTTGTCGTGATAGTTTTCGTTGAATGACATTTCACGCAGCGGATCATAACCATAGAGGAACCATCCATCCCGATCCGCCACATTTCCAGGACCCCAGAGCGGTGGGCTGGCTGGATTGTAATAAGGCCCCCACCCTGTGAAGATATGGGCAAGATCCGCAGTGTCCTCTTGAGTGTAGGTGGGGATAGGGAGTCCATCCGCATTCAAGCGCAGGCTGCCGTCTGCATGCATTTCACTCAATCCCACGGAGAACAACTGCATCACTTCACGGGCATAGTTTTCGTCCGGCTCATGCCCGGTGAGTGGATCGGGCTTGCGATTCCGGATCATGCTCAGGTAGGTCCCCATCATCGGGCTCAAGGTCACTTCCTCCAGGAGATCCCGGTAGTTTCCGAAGGCTTTTTCCAACAACCTGTCATAGTAGATCGTCACCCCTTCGTGCTGGATGTCCAAGGCCCCGAATTGGGAAATCACAAAGATCTGGCTGAGAGCAAAGGCCATCCTTTGGCGCAATTGATCAGGAGCGGTCAAGGCCATCTGCCACCAAGTCTCGT
>JBBRIB010000249.1:0-5416 GCA_038221745.1 Verrucomicrobiales bacterium | reverse complement strand
TTTGAAATAAGTGTATAAAAGCCTTGGTTGAGTCGAGAGAATCGCAAGGGGAATATCATCTCCCATGGAGAAAACGGCCTCTTGGGCACCCTTCATCATGGGTGGAAACACCATGTCCAGTTCTTCGGTAGAAATTCCGTGGGTTACTTGATGCTGAGAGAGTTCCAGCGGTGAGAAGTCGATTTCCGGGACGTGTGCGTTGGGGGAAACGAACTTGCGGAGTTCGAGTCGCTTTTCATCGATCCAACGGCGGTAGGGTTTCTGCTTGGCAAGATCTTCTTTGATCTCACGGTCGTATTTAAACTCGCCGGTGAGGGTGTTTGCAGAGAGCATTTGGCCAGGTCCCAAACGACCTTTTCGAACGACGGTTGCGTCGTCGAAAATGACCGCACCGGCCTCCGAGCCGATGTAAAGGATACCGTCTTCGGTGATCTTGTAGCGTGAGGGGCGGAGGCCATTGCGGTCGAGGGAGGCGCAGAGCTTGGTGCCATCGGTGAAGACGAGTCCGGCGGGTCCGTCCCAAGGTTCCGAGAATGAGCGGATGTATTGGTAGAAGGCGCGGACTTCATCGGAGATGTCCTCGTCATTGCGGTAGGCGGGCGGGACGAGCATGCACATGGCGTGCTCGGGGGATCTGCCGGAGAGGATGAGGAGTTCGAGGGCGTGATCAAGCGAGGCGGAATCCGATTCGCCGTGGCGGATGAGGTTTTTGACGATGTCGATGTCTTTGCCCCAGACGGGGGAGGCGAAAAACTCCTCGCGGGAGGTCATCCAATTGCGGTTTCCCTCGACCGTATTGATTTCCCCGTTGTGGCACATCATGCGGAAGGGCTGACCAAGGGGCCAGGCAGGGAAGGTGTTGGTGGAAAAGCGCTGGTGGTAGAGGGCGATGCCGATTTGGTAGTCGGGATCGGCGAAATCCAGATAGAAAGCGCGCAGGGCAGCCGGCATGGCGAGGGCCTTGTAGGAAATCAGCCGACTGGAAAAACTCGGCATGTAGAAGCTCTGGATCGCTTTGGTGCGTTGCTCGATTTCGCGGCGGCAGAGGTAGAGTTTGCGTTCAAAATCATCGGCCTCCATCGCGGCAGGGCGGACCATCAGCAGGTGCTCGATCTGCGGGCGGGAGGCGAGGGCGATTTTTCCAAGCGCTTCGGGATCGACGGGGACTTCCCGCCAACCGAGAACGGTGATGGCCCGTTTGGCGAGCACATCAGCGGTGATTTCGCGAATTTCCTGGATCGCGGCAGGGGACTCGGCGGGGAAAAAGAAGACTCCGACAGCAAGATCCGCGTCATTTTTCAAGTGGTGCCCGAATCTTTCAGCGGCTTTGCGGAAAAGCGGGCGGGGGATCTGGGTGAGAATGCCCGAGCCATCGCCGGTTTTCATGTCGGCATCCACAGCGCCGCGGTGAGTCATGCAGCAGACGGAGGTGAGCGCGTGATCGAGAATCTCGAAGCTGCATTTTCCATTCAAATGGGCGATGGCTCCCATGCCGCAATTGTCATGTTCTTGAGAAAGCCGATGGAGTGAGCCGGGAACGAGAGGGGTGCTGGAGTGGTAGAACGCGTTCATCAGAATAAATAGAAAATGGGACCGAAATAGACGGCAGCTTCACCCGAGTGCCAAGCAGGATTTATGCCTAGCAGATCGAAAGGCGGGCGGATCAAACTTCGGGCGAAACTTCCTCGGGCGGGAGCAGGCCACGCTCCACGAGGAAGCGGTCCGCAGACCCAAGGGTGAGTTCGAAAAACTTGTGGCTGACGTTGAAATTGAAGAAACTGTGCTCGGCTTTTTCGAAGTCCACCAGCTCGCAACTGTTGCCACGCCAGCGCATCCGGCGGCGGAATTTCTCCACCTCGTCAAAGGGGGTGGTGCGGTCTGACTTGCCGTGAAAAAACAACATCGGCGGCAGCTTGCGGCGCACCAGTGAGGAGGGACTGAGCTGCTTGGCAGTCTTGGGATCGGGAAAACGCTCGCTGGCTGCGCTTTTTGTGGCGGTATTGACCAGGGCGCTGAAGAGGACAAGCGCTTGAGGGGTGCAGGTGAGACCTTCCACTGCCGGCAACTCTTTCTCTTTTGGCATCGCCGCCAGCAATGCGAGCAAGGCCCCGCCGCCAGATCCGCAAAGCGTGACTTTCTGGGGATCGAGATTGAAAGTATCGAAATTGTGACGCAACCAGCGAATCAGATTTCTCGCATCCTCGATGGCTTCCAACGGGCCGGTGCCATGCTTCGCGAGCGTTCTCGTTTCCGCCGCCACCGCGACCGCACCCCGCGTGGCGAAATGCAAACAATGGGGGACGAATTGGGTAGGGGTGGGGGAATCCCAAAAGCCGCCGTGAAAGAACACGATCACCGGTCGTGGTTCCGGCTTCGCATCGGGTGGCAAAAACACGTGAGCCTGCACGTCGCCCTGAGGCGTTTGATTGTAAATATAAGTGGCGGCATCCTTGAGAATTTCCTTGTCCCTTGCCTCACCGATTGGTGCCACCCGCTGCAAAATACTACTCATAGATCGAAGAAACGCTCGGCCAAGCAATGCGAGCTGCAATTTGTTTGTTGTGAAACGGGCCTTCTTGTCCAATCGTTTCGCACATGAAGCGCTTCTTTTTTGCGATTTCCCTGATTTTAGCAACCGCGGCTTGCGGACAAGACAACCTGCGCCCGAGTCTTGAGACCACTTACAACGCTTGGCGCGAGGCAATGATCCGCAAAGACGGTGGCACTTGGCAACGCGTCACCTCGGAGCATCGGCGGATCGAAGTCCGCAATCGAATCGTTTCCGAAAAAATGGCGTATCCTTCGAGCGTGTTTAATCTTCCAGCGCCGCCACCTGCGATTCAGGGCTTGCAATTTCTCGAAGCAAAACAAAACGGTCCTACCGCCAAGGCATCCTACTTCGGAAAGATCGATTTCGGCATCGGGGGGGAACCGACCAATAACCTGTTGGTGCTTTCCTTCACCCGGGGGAGTGTCAGTTGGCTCTACGATCGTGCGGACTTTGTAAATCTATCCGCCCTGCCAGCTGTTAGGAAAGAACTCGCAGCAGGAAATCTGAAATATCTCGCGGAGACTCCAGAGGCGCAGCCCTCGGGCAAGGTGCCACTTCCGCCGATCTCCGTGAACCCTGCCAAGGTCGTGGCCAAGGTCTATGTCTTCTGCCCGGGGCGTGAAGTGCAGCTGCAGGTCAACAAAATCAGCCGCCACCGCTTCGCCAATGCCAAAGAGGCGGAAGTGGTCATCGGTGGCGCGGTGGACGGGCCGAACGAGGTGCAATACTCGATCAAAAAACTCGAAGGCGGCACCGGCAAAGAAGTCATGACCATACGCGTCTATCTGATGGCGAGCACGCCCGGAACAAAGCCGATCAAAGCCTTTGAATATCAAATCGCCGCGGGCGAGAAACCCAAGGCGGTGGGTTCAGGCATGTTTATCGTCGATGCCAATCTGATCGCGAAGCTTGAGGGAAGGTGAGGCGTCTGGTCGGGCGGCAGCGGGTCGGGAACCGCGGTTCTGCACAGCAAGACGGTGGAACCGATCCTTTGATCGGATTTCTGATGCTTGATTCGAGCCGTGCTCCCGCCTTGCAGGAGCAACTGGCCAGCGGATGCCCCGATCACAGCGGGCAATCCGAGGACGACGGTGAGAGCAAGGCAATGGAACAGCGGTTCGCGATCAAAGCGACCGAAAAACCCGAGCAAAGCAGCGGAAGGCCACAAGCCCGCCGCGTAGCTGCTGACCACGCCGCGCACGGTTATGGCCATGAGCCTCGAATAACATGTTTTCCGGTACCGTGAAAATCCGCGAAGTCGAAAACCAGCCCGCAAATCCCCATCGAGACTGCGGCGATAACCAACAAATTGATCGGCGTGCTGCCGGCGGCGATGACGACCACTTCGATGGTCGGTGCGACGTTTTGCGCAAAAAGGACAATGCCAATTCCCAATTCCCAATTTCCATTTCCCATTTCCTTGACCGAGTCGATCACAACTTCGGGCAACGATGCGTCTCGGCGCATTTAGCGGCCGGGTTGCGTTTTGCCATGTGCCGCAGGGCGGCCAAGCAATCTGCACGAGGGTGCCGAATCATTGGCGTTGTGTCGGAACTGAGGCAGAAGGAGTTAAGTGGGCTTTCAGCGTTGGCATGAGGCTTGCGATAAGAAACAGAGATTCCACGATTCACCAACTCCCGTCCATAATGAAGCCTCTTCTCCATTTCTTCGCAGTCTCCGGCTTTACGGCGGTGATGCTCATCGGTGCCAGCTATTTTGGGTCCCCATTGCCTGTCGCTGCTGCGACTCCGACAACTGTAATTTTCGGTTCCCACGTCCGCTCGAAGGTCCTCCAGTACTTCGACACGTTGGAGGAAGACCGGACGGGATCGAGTCCTGGATTCGGGCAGGCCAAAATGACCCGCGGCAAGGTGGTGACGAAAGCCGAACGGGAATCTCTGACCGAGGTTCCGAGGGAGCTGGCGAGGGTATTGCCTGATTCCATGCAATGGGTAGGCTATCACCTCGCGGGAAGTTATTTGATCGCCGTGGATTCCCAATACAAGATTCTGGACTCGATCCTGATCCCGGCGGTCCAACGGACTCACGTCGGGGATTTGGAGGTTATCCAATGGACGACCCATCACTCAGGCGGGAGACGATGATAGGCGGTGCACGCATCCAGATTGAATCACTCTTGGCGTCACCGCCCTCCTCGTTCCGGTTACCAAAAACTGCGACTCGGGCGAGAATAAAATCCGGAAATGAGACGAACCAGAACGTCTTTGACCGCGAGCGGATGGCGCTGGACGCTGAGGCCAATCGGCTGGCACTGGAATTCTTTCCCGGCGGGGCCGAAGTCACGCACTCAAGCCCTTGGATCCAGGATTTTTCGGAGCGTTCTTAAGAGCTTTTCCACGGTGTAAGGTTTGGAGAGAAATTCCTTTACCCCCAGCTTGGCCAGTTGTGCGACGTGGGACTCGGCGGAAAGGCCTCCCGAGCCAATGATTCGCGCCATGGGATTGATGCCCAGCAGGGCTTTTATTGTCGTCGGGCCATCCATCACCGGCATCATCATGTCAGTCAGCACCGCCGCGATTTCCTTCTCTCGGCCAGCGTAGATGGCTACAGCTTCCGCGCCCTCGCATGCCAACAACACTCGGTAGCCAAATGTTTCCAGGGTGATCTTCGCGATTTCACGGATGGAGGCTTCGTCATCGATGACGAGTATCAGTTCCCCCTTTCCGCGGAGCAGGACGGGTGCCTCGGCGGCCAACTCGGCCCCGGACGGCTCGGCGTAAACGGGAAGGTAAACTCGAAATTTTGTTCCTTTTTCCAGCTCACTGTAAACACGAAGGATACCACCATGGCTCTTTACGATTGTCAGGGTCGTCGGGAGGCCAAGCCCGGTGCCTCTACCCGGTT
>JBBRIB010000248.1:0-5432 GCA_038221745.1 Verrucomicrobiales bacterium | reverse complement strand
CCAAATATTTGGGCTATGCCGCCTTGGATGTTGGCAGAGATCAGGAATGCAGTTGAGCCCGCACGAACGATTGCAAAGGAACTTGCACTATCCGAGAATAAGCATGAGCGATTTTACGGTGCTGTTTTGAATTCGTATTTGGCACCTAATCCAGAATCAAAAGATCTACTACTTAAACTTGCAAATGATGAAGAGGCTCCTATCGCCGGAACGGCGCTCAATACCCTTTTTGGCATGAAGTGGGAGAATCAAGAACTGCGTAATAAAGTGGTTGCTTCTTTGGAGGACACAGGATCGAAAAAAACATCAACCTTGGCAGGGTTGGCCAAGAATAACGCGGGAGACTGGGGACTTGTAGAAGCCATACCTGGCTTGATTCAGATTTTGGAAAAGGATTATAAAGAACGGGGTAGGTTGAACTCGGCAGTTGGCCAACTTAAACAGCTTGGAACGAACGCTGCTGTTGCGTTACCGACACTTCGCGAGATTCTCGAGTTAGAACGATTGAAAAAAGACCCAGACTTCCGAAAACTCGAATCATTGGAACATGCAGTTCTCGTCATTAGCGGTTCATACAAAGCACCAAATCCGAGAGAAGAGGCATTACCTGATTCGCCGGAGCAATCATCTCAAGATTCTGAAAGACTTGAGAGGGGGAAGCGAAAGCCAACATTATTTTCGGATGAATTATCTGAGCCAAAACAATCTCCACAAAACCGACTTTGGCTCATCGCAAGTTCCATTGCCATTCTCGTTTTGGCGCTCGTGGCTTGGCTGAAGGCGCGAAAGCCCAAACTCGCACCCTGAAAACCACTCTCCTTCCCACTCTAGCAACTCCCGAAGATCGTCGCTCCGCACCCCCAAACATGCCACTGGCGGCTGATCACGTGAGCAGCTAGCCTACGGGGCCATGTGACGTGCGCGGGGTAATGCTGCATCTCGGTCCGGGTGCCTCCAAGCAAGTCGGGTCCCTCCCTCCCCGGATGTTCCCTCGGGAATACCTCGGCAGCATTACCCGCCGCAGTCACAGGCAAGTCCCCTCCGGCATGCAGCCTCCGCGCCAGCCCGATCCCAGGCTCGCTCGCGCTCGCATAATCCGACCACCAAACGGCCACGGATGCCGTCGGTTCCAAAGAGTTTTCTCATGCGTCGCGATACAGTGGTAGGGGCGGAGAGTTCAAAAAAACATGAACAGATCATGTTTATCCATCAGACACCTAATACCGCACGGTAAATGCGGCCGGGGGATTTCTTAAGAAACTGGCGGGCGAGCGACTCGAATTCCTCGGAAAGGTCGGTCAAATGGAGTTCAAGTTTCCCCTCGCCGTCCGTCGGGGCGAGCAGATCAAGGCGGGTGAGTTCCTTTCTCAAATGCTCGGCACAAGTGGTGGCGGAATCCACGAGGCGCACATCGGCGGGTAAAATTTCGCGCAATATCGGTATCAGCAACGGGTAGTGGGTGCAGGCCAGCATCAGGGTATCGATGCCTTTTTCCACCAATGGATCCAAATAGGTCATGAGAACCGCGCGGGTGGCCGGGTGATCGAGCCAATTCTCCTCGATCAATGGCACTAAAAGAGGAGTGGCTTGGGCGTTGATGATCAGCCCGGTTTTTCTCAGCGACAAGGCGTGCTGATAGGCGTGGGAGCCGATCGTGCCACGGGTGGCGATGATGCCGATGCGTTCGACATTCGGATTTGCCAGTGCCGCTTCCACGCCCGGCTCGATCACGCCGAGAATGGGCATCCGGTATTGCTGATGCAGCCGTGGTAAGGCATGGGCGGTGGCGGTATTGCAGGCGACGACGATGGCTTTGACGCCTTTTGAAATGAGAAATCGCACATCCTCATCGGCGAAGTGGCGGATGGTTTCCGGGCTTTTCGAGCCATAGGGCAGCCGCGCCGTGTCTCCGAGATACAAAATATTCTCCGCAGGTAAAAGTTCCTGCACGGCCCGCACGACGGTCAAACCGCCGACACCCGAGTCGAAAAAACCAAGAGGCGCTGTTTTCACTGGCGCGAGTCTCTCTTTCCGCCCGCCACCGCCAAGCCCAAAGCACCGCATCTTGCAAAGAATGCCAAACTTCGCCACCGCCGCTATTGCCAAGCCTCCCCTTCCCCGCTTCCATCCGCCCGCCGATGGCCAGCTCGTTCTCATTTGACTCCCTCAACAAAGCCCAGCGCGAAGCCGTGGGCGCACTCGACGGCCCCGTCATGCTGCTCGCAGGCGCTGGCACCGGGAAAACCCGCACCGTCACCTGCCGCATCGCCCACATGCTGGAGAAAAAAATCGATCCCGCGGAAATCCTCGCCGTCACCTTCACCAACAAGGCCGCCAGCGAAATGCGCGAACGCATCTCCGGCATGGTCTCGAAAAAAGCCGCTGAGGCGATGACCGTCTGCACCTTCCACTCACTCTGCGTCCGCATCCTGCGCGGTGGCATCGACCGCATCGGCTACAAGAAAAACTTTTCCATCTGCTCGCACTCGGACCAGGTGGGCATCATGAAACAACTCCTCGTCCGCCATGGCGGCACCGATGAAAAGGTCAAGCCGGATGCCGTGCTTTCAGAAATTTCGAAAGCAAAAAACAAGGGAATCGATCTATCGGATCTAAAGGACGACTACTTCGCCACCCTCGCCGTGGCCTACAACAACGAGCTCCGCGCACAAAACGCCGTGGATTTCGACGATCTCCTGCTGCTTGCCGAGCGCGTCCTGCGCGAGCACTCGGATGTTCGGGAAATTTTCCGCCAACGCTACACCCGCGTGACCGTGGATGAATTCCAAGACACCAATGCCCTGCAAATGCAGCTCCTTCAGCAACTCGTAGGCGCCCCCTATCATGTCTGCGTCGTCGGCGATGATGATCAATCCATCTACGGCTGGCGCGGCGCGGAGGTGGCAAACATCCTCCAGTTTGAAAAATTTTTTCCTGACCCGAAAATCATTCGCCTGGAAGAAAACTATCGCTCCACCCATGCCGTCCTGCATACGGCGAACAGTCTGATCAAACACAACCTCGGGCGCCGCGAAAAAATCCTCCGCTCCACCCGGGCTGCCGGCGATCCCGTGCGCATCGTCGCCATGCAGGGAGACGATCAAGAGGCGGAGTTCATCGCGGAGGAGATTCTCGCGGAAAAAGGTGCCGTCGGCCGCGAGTGGGAAGACTTCGCCATCCTCTTCCGCACCAATGGCCAGAGCCGCAAACTCGAACTGGCATTTCGCGAGCGTAAAATCCCCTACCGCATGGTGGGCGCACAAAGTTTTTACGACCGCCGCGAAGTCCGCGATGTGCTCGCCTACGCCCAGCTCCTCGCCTCACCCGATGCGGATGTGCCCTTGCTGCGCATCCTCAACGCACCAAACCGTGGCATCGGCCAAGCCACCGCTGTTCTCGCCACCGAGTGGAGCCGCGCAAACAACCAATCCGTCTGGGGTGCTCTCTGCGATCCCTTTTTTACCGCCGAGCTTGGCACCAAGGCTGCCAATTCCATCCAGGATTTCGTGGCCCTTATCGCAGGCGCAAAAAACCGCATCGATATCGCCAAAGAGAACGCTGCCGATGTCCTCCACGGCCTGACAAAGGAAATCGAATACCTGCCGTGGATCGAGCGCGGCTGCAAAACCGACCACGAACGCCAACAACGCGGCGAAGGCATCCAGAGCGTGATCGATAGCCTCCGCGCTGCCACGGAAAAGGGCAAAAGCTTGCAAAAATTTCTCGATGCCAGCGCCCTCGCCTCCGAGCGTGAGGATGAGGATCTGGAAAAGAAACTAGGTGCCACCCTCATCACGCTCCACGCTTCAAAGGGCCTGGAATTCCCCATCGTTTTCCTTATCGGCTTGGAAGAAGGCTACCTCCCCCACACCCGCAGCATCGCGGAAGGAACCAAGGACGAAGAACGGCGGCTTTTATACGTCGGCATCACCCGCGCCCAAGACCAGCTTACGATGACCTACTGCGCCACCCGCATCAAGTGGGGCCAGGAAACCGGCTGCCAGCCCAGCAGCTTCATCGGCGAGCTGGATGATGAATTTCTCACACACACCACCTACGATGATATACTCGGTGCCGCTCCCAGCACCGATGAGTTGGAAAACTTCTTCGGCGGCCTCAAAGGTTTGCTGGATGATACCTGAGTTGTTAGGCTTTAAACGCAGCTTCCCCAAGCTTTATCGAGCTGACTATGTTTAAAAAACAAATACTTCAGTTCTCCGGGATATTCCAAACATTCGGCAAGAATTCAGGAGCCACCTTGGCACCATGCATGCCATCTTTGCGCTTGCGGCTTTCGATGAGGAATTCGATCCATTCGAGATCGTAGTGTGAATAACAATCCAGACTGCAAGGGGGGGCCTTCTGATCGGAGCTTGACTGGGAGGGTGCCCGCTCAACATCGCGGACTATCGTAGTTTTCATTTTTGCATTCATAATCGTAATTTATGGATGAATCCGAAGATTCTTTCGTCACGATGTAAGGGTGATACAGACTACCTCCCTCCCCACCCATGGCAAGAGAAGAGTCGGGAAAAATTTCTTTCCTTCAGCTACCAAGGAATTCCCGTGAGGCGAGGATGTGCGCCGTGGTAAATGAGCCGAGAAATCTCAATCGCACCCCATCAATCCCGCCCCACACTCGCCTCGATTTGGCCGTGTGGCTCATCCGTGGGCAGGAAAATCTCGTTGGAATTCTCCATCCCGAAGCGCTCCAACGGGACAAGCAGGAAATGCTTGTTCGGCATGGCCAAGTGAATTTCTCCGATCTCCGGGCACTCCGCGAGGGCGGCGGAGGCCATTTCAAACAAGGTCGTCTGGGCGCTGGGGCTGTGATGGTTTGCAAAAGGCACCAGCATCGCCCGGACAATCGCCGCATTCGCAAGCAGATAGTCAGCCGGAACAGCAGACCATTTCCAACTGGCTTTTAAAGAGGTGGCCAACACCCGGTCCTGCGCTTCCGGCAGCGTGGTGAACTCGCAGCGGGGATAATCGGCGAAGCTGGATTCAGTCGATTTCATCAGCAACAGATTTTCGATGCCCGAGCGCAGCTTGATCCCCTCCGCCGTTGCGATTGCCGAGACAAAAGGTTCCGCACGATCGCTCGCGGAAAATGTGTGGGGATGCGGCGCACCGGCGATCTCGACCCGCCCCCACACCCGCTCGCTGGCGGTGACGGCAGCCGTGTGGACCTGCGGGTATTTCGTGGTGAAATGTTGGGCGATATAGGTGAGAAAACGTTCTGTTTCCGGCACAAGATGGTCTTTGGCCAAAGCCTGCACCGTGTTCTTGATCGTATCGGTGGCCACGACTAGGCTATTATCACCCGCTGTGTAGGAACTTTCAAAATCCCCTTGGAGCGCCACTCCCACGGTAAGTTCCTTGATGGTATGAAGGGATCCGTCACGGATGATCTTCATCACCCTTACCTTCTG
>JBBRIB010000247.1:0-5438 GCA_038221745.1 Verrucomicrobiales bacterium | reverse complement strand
CTGCGGGCTTCCTCTGGCGCGGATTCACGGAGTTGGGTTGCGAGTTCGTAATGCAGGCGGCTGGCATCAGGCGGCTTCAGCGCCAGCAGGGAAAGCGAGGCGTTGCGTGTTTGATCCGGGTTGCGAAGTTCCTTTGCAGCGCCAACGAGTGTGCGATACGCCTGCTCTTTAAAGGGATTTGTCTCTAACATTTTCTCGGCCGCCGCGAGGCGAGCGGGTGCTGCGAGAGTGCCGCTAAGTTCCAGAAGCCTGGCAGAGGCATCCGAGTTATTGGAATCGATCTCCAGCAGCTTGGTGAGGGCGGAACGTTCGCCAGCATCATCATTGAGCGCACGACAGACGCTCGCGAGAATTTGATAGGGATTGTTTGCTTCCCGGTTGTTCGGTTCGGCGCTGATGATTTTTTCCAGCAGGGTTTTCGCTGATTTCCATTCCTTGTTTTCGACGAGCTTCGAGCACCACATCATGGCAGCCGCGTAGCGCTTGGGGTTCGCCGCGAGCCATGCGTTGGGTTCTGACAGATAGACATTGCATTCGTCATCGGCCAGCGGGGTCCAATCGAGGTCAGGGCCGTAGGAGCGGGCAACCTGTTTGGCATACGTGAGGAACCCGGATTCCAGTTCATCAGGCGGCAAGGTGTGGGCAGCGAGAGCAAGCTCTGGGGGCTTCCCTATGGAGAGATCTGCGAGGACGGAGCGCATCGCGCCGATGCCGAATTTTCCCATGATGAAATCCACCACGAGTGACGAGTGATAGTAACCGAACATGATATCGGGTCCGGCAAATGCCTCGTCGAGACGGGAGATGGGTAACAGCTTTTCCGTGAGGAAGCGACTGCGGAAATCCGAGTTCATGCCTTGGCCCCAACCGGGCAGGACCTGCCGCTCCTCATGAACGCTGATGCCTTCCGTGAGCCAGCGCGGGATGCGGTGGCGGGTGGCCTCAAGCGTGATGGTGTGGGCCATTTCATGCCAGAGCACGGATTCCCAATTCGCCCGCCCGAGCCGACCGCGCGGGCTGGTCATGGTGATGAGCGGACCGAAGCAAACGCCGAGAAATGATTCACCGCCCGGCAGGCCGAAGGTGCGGATGGCGAAGTCCTCTTGCCGGGGCAGCATTTCCACCATCACCGGTTGGGAAAGGGCGATTTGATATTTCTCCGCGAGTGTTTGCTTGGCCTTTACCGCTAGATCGAGCGCGCGACTGCCGAAGACGGCCATGTCCTCGGGAGACATGCGGAGCCGGACACCCTCTTTTTCTCTAACGGGATAGTTGCGCAGTTTATCACCCAAGGTGGTGAGATTGAAGGCAGCTACGTTGTAGGGATCTTTCTGATGGGCGAGTGCGACGTTTTTCCAACCTTGTTCGAGCTGGCCGAAGCGGAGTTGATTCGAGCCGAGCTCAAAGAGAATGCCGGACGAGGATGGATCCTCTTCGGCGGCTTGCTGGAGGTGGCCGATGGCTTCTTTGAAACGATAATGATCCGCAAGGGTAACGCCGATGATCTCGGAAACACGGGGGTTTTGGTGATGGAATTTCCGGGCGCGTTCCATCGCGGCTCGGGCCGTTTTTTCATCGTCTTCGATCAAGGCAAGCGCGGCGAGCTGCGCCCAGGCTTCCGGCTGGTGTTCGTTGATGGTTAGAATTTGTCGGAGAGTTTCCCTCGCGGCTTTGAAATTTTTCCTGCCACCGAGTTGGTTTGCCTTGTAGAGCAGAGCCGCAGTGAATCGTGGGTTCGCCTTGAGTGCGAGGTCGAGAAAGGAATCGATTCCTTCTGCTTGTTGCGACTCGGGCAATGGCAGGCCACCAAGCTCCATACCAAAGGTGAATTCCGGGTCGCCGGGAAAATGCTTGAGGCCCTCGCGGAAATTTTCCGCCGCCAGCTCGCGATCGTGGTTGGCGAGTGCGAGGCGGCCAATGGCGAGATAGGCGTGGCGGCTTTTGGGCGCGGCTTTTTTCGCGGGTTCCAAGAAATGATCGAGCACTTGCTTGCCGTCGATGTGGCTCGCCAGCAGCAGTTCTCCGTATGCGACGACGAGGCGCGAGTTCCCCTCATCCGCAGGGCCTGGCATAAAGGCGGTGGCATTCTCGATGATGGCGGTGGCCTGAGCCGCATCCCCGGATGCGCGGACGGCCTCGGCGAATGCCATGGACAGCTCCGCATCATCAGAAGCGCGCCGGGAAAGCTGGCGCCCGCGAACCGCAGCTTCCTGGTATAGCCCGGTTTCTAACAAACTGCGGATTTCCAAGCTTGCCAAGGCAGGGAAATCCGCCTGCGCCGGATTGGCAAGGCGGGCGAGTTCCAGGCATTGCGCGTGATTTCCAGTTAGGAAATGATTTCGCGCCGCTACCACTGTGGCGGATTCCTGCCCCCTGAGCGGCAGCGTGAGGGCCAGAATGATGGCGAGGAAGGGAACTTCAAAGTGCTGAAAGTTCTCTTTCCGTTCCATGAAGCAGACGCTATCAGCTCCAGTCAGTCAGGCAATGAAATCCTTTGAGTTTTCAGCGCTGAGGCAATAAAAAAGCGAGGCCATCTGCGCGGCCTCGCTGTTTGAAAGAGGGGGTGTGCTCGTGCGCACCACGATTTGTTCAAAGTAAGGAAGCCGTCTCGGCTGTCTTGGCCAGCAGGCACCTTGCCTGCTGTCTTGAAAGCACAATTCGAAACCACAAACCCTGCTGCGCGGCAGTCTAGTTGATCGGAAATCAGAACGGGATATCGTCCTCTTCCTGGAAGTCGTCCATGGGAGCGGCGGAGGCGCCTTGCGGCGGGCCGGAGCTTGGCTCGGCTGCCCGTGAGGCGCTGGGCTGTGAGTATCCGCCGCCTTGGGATGAAGCACCACCTTGCCCACTGGAAAGGAACTGCATGTTCTCACCGATGAGCTTGAGTTTGTTGCGTTTCTTGCCGGTTTCCTTGTCATCCCAAGTATCCAGGCGAAGGCGGGCCTCGACGTAAACCGGGCGGCCTTTGGTGAGATACTGCTGCGCGAGCTCAGCGGTGCGACCGTAGAAAGTCACCTCCACAAAAGTGGTTTCCTCTTGTTTCTGGCCCTGCTCGTCTTTCCAAATCCGGTTGATCGCCATGGACAGCTCTGCCACGGCGAGGCCTTTGGGTGTGTGGCGAACTTCAGGATCCCGGGTCAGGTTTCCCATCAGCATCACTTTATTGAGATTTGCCATCGGAGTAAGCGGTTAGGAGGTGTTAGGCTGCGGTGTCCCCGGCAGAATCAAGCGAGGCGGGAGAAATGCTGGAGATGGACGTGGGTATTGAGCTTCAGGCGGGCCTGGATCTTGGCAATGACATCAGCGGCACCTTGGAAAGTGTAGTTGACGTAATGGCCGGACTGGAGGTGGCGGGATTCGTAGGCGAATTCGCGGCGTCCGAGTTGGGCGACCTTGTCGATCTTGGCTCCTTCGGCTTCGAAGTCCTGGGAAACGGCTTTGACAAGATCGTCAACGCTGCCTTCAAGGGATTTCGTATTAAGTATGATCAGGCCTTGGTATTTGCGGCTCATTGGATATAGGTGGAAGTGGTTTGGTAATTGTGTGGAAGCGATTCGCCGCAATGGCGATGCCTTGGGAACGCGCAACCTGCACAGCTTCGAGAGCCGTGGCAAGCGTGTTTTCGAGAACGGGGCGCTCGTCGGGAGAAAATTTTCCCAAAACGTGGCCCACCATCTCCCCGGGCTGGCTGCCACCGATGCCGATTTTCAAGCGCGGGAACGCATCTTTGCCGAGGTGTTGGAGGATGGATTTGATGCCGTTGTGACCACCGGCAGAGCCTTTTTCGCGAAAGCGTAGGGTGCCGAGGGGGAGGGCGACGTCGTCGTAAATGACGAGCATTTGCTCAGGGGACCATTTGTGAAACGAGAGGATTTGCTGAATTGCCCGGCCGCTGAGGTTCATGAAAGTCTGGGGCTTGAGCAGAATCGTGCCGCTTTCCGGAATCTTCGCAAGCTGGCTCTGCCATTTCGGGGCGGATTTGAAAACCGCACCACTGGCGGCAGCGAGGCGATCTAACAATATAAAACCGACGTTATGGCGGGTGTCTTCATATTGTTTCCCGGGATTTCCGAGGCCGACGATGAGGGTGAATGGCATGGAGAAAGTGGCGGGTCTGGAGTAGATGGTGGTGAGGCAGGGCGAGAGATTATCGTGGCGGCGGCGGTGGGCAAGCCGATTGCGGATGGGTATGAGGGAGGGCGTTCCGCACAAGAATACGAAAAGTCGCCAACGCCTCATTCTTTCAAGGGGTTTGATGGGTAAAAAAACTAATCATACCTTTTAACCACAAAAACGCCCGGTCCGCGTGAGCGGGCCGGGCGTTTTGGGAGAAACGGGAATTTGCTTACTTGGCGGGGGTTGCGGCGGCGTCCTCGGAAATCGCGGAGCTCGGCTTGCCGATGTGTGCGACGACGACATCCGCAGCATGGGTGGGTTTCACGCCAGACGGATAAGTGATGTCACCGATGTGGAGTGAGTCGCCCACTTGCAGGCCGCTGATGTCCACTTCGAGGGTTTCCGGAAGATCGTTGGGCAGACAGGTGATTTCGATGGCGTGCACGTATTGCTCGATGAGTCCACCGGCTTTCACACCTGCGGATTCACCGTTGAGGTGAGTCGGAATGTGGGCGGTGATGGCGGTGTTGTCATCAATGGAACGGAAATCCGCATGCAGGGCCTTGCCGGACATGGGATCATGCTGAATGGACTGGAGGAATGCGAGGCGGGTGCCTTGGCCTTCGATCTCGAGGTTGACGATGATGTTTTCCGAGCTGCTGTGTGCGAGCACGTCGGCAAAGGTCTTGGCATCCACCTTGAGGTTGATGTTTTCGGTGCCTTTTCCGTAGATGACGGAGGGCAGCCAGCCTTCGCGGCGCATTTGATTTAGGCGACCGGAGCCGGTGCGCAGGCGTGGAGCTGCTTTGAGTGTTGTCTTTTTGGCCATGACGATTGTCGTTTGTGTTAGGTTCCGCCGGGGATTACTGCACCCAGTGCGGGAGGGCGGGTGTAGCGGGGGATTCCACGCTTGTCAAAAAATTGTTCGGGGAAACCGGGAATCGGCGTGAATTAGACGGAGAAGAGCGAGGTGATCGATTGGCCCCCATGGATGCGGCGGATGGCTTCACCCAGCAGCGGCGCGATGCCCACAACCTGCACTTTCGGCCCTGCGGCCTGCGGCACGGAGTCGGTGGTGATGACTTCTTCGATGGCGGAATCCCGAATCCGCTGGTGTGCGAGATCGCCGAGGATGGCGTGGGAAACTCCAGCGTAAATGCGTTTTGCGCCATGTTTGTGGAGGATCTCGGCGGCGGCGGTGAGGGTGCCGGCGGTTTCGGTCATGTCGTCCACCAGCAGGACATCACGCCCGTTGACTTCACCGATTACGTTCATGGCCTCCACGCGGGTGGCGCTGACGCGGTGCTTGGCGACGATCGCGA
>JBBRIB010000246.1:0-5444 GCA_038221745.1 Verrucomicrobiales bacterium | reverse complement strand
GTCTGAATCCAACATAAAACCGATCAACGTCGCCGATGAACTTTCCAAGTCCTTCTTGGAATACTCGATGTCGGTGATCATTTCCCGCGCCCTTCCCGATGTCCGTGACGGCCTCAAGCCATCGCAACGCCGCATTCTTTATGCCATGCGCCAGCTCGGTGTCGGTCCGGGGAAGCCTCACGTGAAGTGCGCCAAAATCGTCGGTGAAACGATGGGTAACTTCCACCCCCACGGAGATGCGGCCATTTACGGCACGCTCGTCAACATGGGCCAACCCTGGTCCATGCGGGAGCTGCTCATCGATGGCCAGGGAAACTTCGGCTCCGTGGAAGGCGACTCCGCGGCCTCCATGCGTTACACCGAAGCCCGCCTTCATCCGCTCGGCCTCGCGATGATGGATGATCTGGATAAAGACACCGTCGATCTCGTTCCGAACTATGATGGCTCGCAGTTGGAGCCATCCGTCATGCCCTCGGCATTTCCCAACTTCCTGGTTAATGGCAGTACCGGCATCGCCGTCGGCATGGCCACTAACCTTGCCTCGCACAATCTCGGTGAGGTCGTGGATGCGATCTGTGCCCAGATTGACAATCCCGCGATCACCCTGCCCCAGTTGATGGAGCACATGAAGGGTCCGGATTTCCCCGTCGCCTGCGAAATCCGCGGCATCCGTGGCATCGAGGAATACTT
The DNA here is from genome assembly GCA_038221745.1 of Verrucomicrobiales bacterium. Taxonomy (GTDB): domain Bacteria; phylum Verrucomicrobiota; class Verrucomicrobiia; order Verrucomicrobiales; family Akkermansiaceae; genus Luteolibacter. Next base: position 4,754 of record JBBRIB010000246.1, on the reverse strand, counting down.
CCGCACCGGTCGTGGCTCCATGCGGATGCGCGGAAAAATGGAGATTGAGGAACATGCCAACGGTCGATCCTACATCATCATCCGTGGTGTCCCTTATGGCGTGAACCGCGCCACCCTCCAAGAGCGCATCGCAGAGCTGGTGAATGAAAAGACCCTCACCGGCATCTCCGGCATGCGGGATCTCTCCGCCGAGGACACCTGCATCGAGATCGAACTCAAGCGCGATGCCCGTCCGCAAGTGGTCATGGCCCAGCTCTTCAAGCTCACCTCGATGGAAACTTCCTTCAGCGTGAACATGCTTGCGATTCATAAAAATCGCCCCAAGCAGCTCTCCCTCAAGGAAGGCATCGACGCCTACATCGAGCATCGCCGCGAAGTCGTCACCCGCCGCACCCGCTTCTTGCTAGGAAAAGCCGAAGAGCGCGCCGAGCTGTTGGAAGCCTTCCTCCTCGCCCTCGGCCACCTTGATGATTTCATCAAAATCATCCGTAATTCGAAAAACCGCGATGAAGCCCGCGAGCGTCTCGCCGCCTATACCTTCCCGTTGAAAACCGCAGAGTCATTAGGTATATTGATCCGCTCCCAAGCCTCCATCTCCGGCGAGACCTATACTTTCAGCGAGCGCCAGGTCAATGCCATCCTCGAACTCCGCCTCTATCAGCTCACCGGCATGGAGCAGGATAAGGTAAAAGGTGAATACGATGGCGTGCTCATCGATATCAAAGACTTCCTCGACATCCTCGCCCGCGAGGAACGGGTGCTCATCATCATCAAGGACGAGCTCCGCCTGATCAAAGACAAGTATGCCACCCCACGCCGCTGCAATATCGTGGCCGAGGCGGGTGAAGTCGCGATGGAAGACCTTATTGCAAACGATGCGATGATCGTCACCCTTTCCCATCGCGGCTATATCAAGCGCACCCTTTCCAGCGAATACCGCGTCCAAGGCCGTGGCGGCAAGGGCCTCAAAGGCATGGAAACCCGTGCGACGAAAAAAGACCAAGCCAACGATTTCATCGAGCATCTCTTCAGCGTCCAGGCTCACGATTATCTGTTGTTTTTCACCAACACCGGCCGCATGTATGTCGAGCGGGTGTTCGAACTTCCCGAGGGTTCGCGCACTTCCGTGGGCCGCAGCATCCAGAATGTGCTCAACCTCAAACCCGAGGAAAAAATCGCCGCCCTGCTCCGCCTCGAACGCACGGTGGACGAAAATGGCAATGACATCACCTTCCGCGAGGAGGCCGGGTTCATCTTCTTCGCCACCCGCAGCGGCAAGGTCAAGAAGACGGCTCTCAATGATTTCCGTAACTATCGCCAAGCCGGCCTGAATGCCATCAACCTTGAGGAAGGAAACGAACTCATCGGCGTGCGCCTCACCTCCGGCGGCGATGAAATCATCCTTGTCACCCACGAAGGCATGAGCCTCCGCTTTCACGAAGACGATACCCGCCCGCTGGGTCGCGGCACTGCCGGAGTAATGGGCATCCGCCCGAGCGAGACGGATTACGTCATCGGCCTCGCCCTGGTCACCGATGGTTGCACCTTGTTGGTCGCCTCGGAAAACGGCATTGGCAAGCGCACCACCTTCGAGGACTACCGCAAGCAATCACGCGGCGGCAAAGGCATCATCACCATGAAAGTCACCGACAAGACCGGCCCGGTCGTCGGCGCAGTGACCGTCACGGATGAAGATGAACTCATGCTCATGACCTCCAGCGGCCAAAGCATCCGCATCCGCGCCGTCGAGGTCCGCGAGACCGGCAGAAACGCCCAAGGCGTGAAACTCCTCACCCTCAAAGGCAACGAGAAACTCCAGGATATCTCCATCGTCATCCCGGATGGTGAAGACTCTGACGGAGCGCAGGCTTCACCTGGTGAGGATGAACCAACCGACGAACCTGCCACCGATGAAGATGCCGGCTGAAGCCAGCGCCCCCAGAACTGTTGGGCATGCTCGGTGCTGACAAAAACAACCACTGACATTTTTCGAACAAACGTTTACACTGCGAGATTCACCATGGTCTCATCGGATCGTGGCGGAAGCCGAACCCGTCGTCAGAGGGAAAAGCTTTCCAGCTGGAGACTTATCTTTGCGGACGGACGATCAAATTAAGAGTGAGTCGCAGCAGATTCATTGGGGAATCGGAGGTCGGTGGTTCGGATGAGTGTTAGCGCCATGAGGTGAGCGGACGCGTTCCGCCACTCCTTAAATGCCCATCGCAGCCCGTTTCATGTCCCAAATCACTGGCACCGCTTTGCTTTCGCTTTCCATCATCATGCCGGTGCTGAGACGTAGCCGCAGGGCTTAAATTGGCATTCGAGACGGGAGATGCTGGACCATGCGGGAAAATTGCCATTAGGTTCTCCCCAGAGTGAACAGCAGAACATCACCTTCCCCCGGAACGAATCCCGATCTTGAGATCAAAGATGCCCAGTTGATTTTCAATCGGGTCTGGAAAGAACTCGAAGCAGAACACGGCAGGGAAAACCTCCACTTTCCGAAAGAGCTCATTTTGTTAGGGGGGGCGCCTGGTTCGGGAAAAGGAACCAACACCGCATTCATTCGCAAGATCCGGGGCATCACAGCACCGCCCATCGTCATTAGCGAGCTGCTCGCTTCACCTGAGGCGCAAAAGATCAAAGCCAGTGGTGGGATGGTGGGCGATGAAGAGGTATTGCGCCTGCTCCTGCGCCTGCTTCTTGCGCCACAATTCCGCGATAGTGCGGTGCTGGACGGGTTCCCACGCACCAATGTGCAGGTGGAGTGCCTGAAAATGTTTTACGATCAGATGGTGATGTTGCGGCGGGAATTCTCGAACTCTTCCCAAGCCCATCACTTCCGCCAACCGACGTTCCATATCATGGTGCTCTTCGTCGATGAGATGGAAAGCATCGCCCGCCAACTCAAGCGGGGGCGCGAGGCGATTGTGAAAAATGCGGAAGTCCGCATCTCGGGCGTGGGCGCCCTCGAAGAAGAACGCAATACAGACTTCGATCCCGAACTGGCCCGCAACCGCTACCGTACCTTCAAGGAGAAGACATACGATGCGCTCGTTTCTCTCAAACAGATTTTTCACTACCATTTCATCAATGCCCAAGCTCCGATAGAAATTGTCCAACAAAACATCATCAACGAACTCGAATACCAAAGTTCATTGGAGCTGGATCCACGCACCTACGATCAGGTCCGGCACATCCCTCTGGCGGATGAGATCGTCCAACATGCCCGGCAGGAACTGGTGAACCGCCTTGATGGCTACCAAGTCGAGCATACCGAACTGATGGGGCAGGTGGTGAATTTCATCCAAGTGAGAATGATGCCCATCATCAAACGCTACGCGGTGAGTGGCCGGGCGATGATCAACACAGAGGATGCCATTTTTGAGAAACCCACGGCCATCGCCATTCTGATCGATATTTTTTCCGAGCGTGGCTTCCGCGCCAGCGTGGATATCCACCGGCAGGAAATTCCCGAGCGCTTTGACCTGACAACCGGGAAGATTGAAACCCGTGAAAAACGGGTTTATCGCATCACCATTCTTTTCAACGGCTCGAAAATCCGCCGCGGTTAAACGTCCATCCAGCGATCCAGAGCCTCGTCGAGCGCCTCGCTGCGTTTCACGCGAATCGCTTCGTGAGCTGCGACTGTGATGCGCCGCCCGGCACTGTTTTGAAAGTGGAGGAGGACAGGTGTGTCTCCGGGATGGCCGCGGATTGTATCAAGAATTTCGTTCAGATCCCGCTCACTATGGCGCGTGGTCCAGAGCATCAGTTCCAAGGGACCCTTCTGATTTGCCGCGCCCTGCCTGGGCTTGAGTTCGCCCACTTCGTAGCCGGTGAGGCGGCGGCCACCCGTGCGGTCATCCACTTGCACCGCGCACTTGAGTTTGATGATTTTTCCCGCTTCCAACAAACCCGCGTCTCTCGCAGGCACAAAAGTTTCGCCCCATAACATGATTTCACTGCTGCCGGTAAAATCTTCCAAAACAAGCACGCCGAAGGGCTTGCCCGTTTTGGTCATCTTGGATTCCAAACTGCGGACCATGCCGGCAAACGGAAAGCGGTCGCGTGGATTGGCTAGATCAAGATCATCGACCAGCCCGAGGCGGCGGTAGCGGTCTGAATCGATCGCCCGCCGGAATTTATCCAACGGGTGGCCCGTGACGTAGAATCCTAACAATTCCTTCTCATGGGCGAGGCGCTCGTCCTTGGTCCATTCTTCCGTCGCCACTTCGCTGCGGCGCTTTTTCTCGACCTGGGCAGGGGGCGAAAAATCCATTGAGTCAAACATCGAGACCTGCCCCGCCGCGCGATCTTTCTGAGCTGATGAAGCGGATGCGACGACTTGCTCCAGCCTTGCAAACATTCCAGCACGCGTTTCTCCCGTCCAATCCAAGGCTCCCGCTTTTACCAGGTTTTCCAGGATCCGTTTGTTGACGACCTTGGAATCCAGACGCGAGGAGAAATCCTCCAGCGAGGTGAATTTCCCATTCTTTTCACGCTCCAAGATGGCAATAGCCATGGCCCCTTCCCCGCAGTTCTTGATCGCGGCCAGTCCGTAGCGCACGCCTTTGCTGCCGTTTGGCGTGGTTTCAGGAGCAAAGCGGAGTTGTGAGGCATTCAAATCCGGTGGAAGAATCTCGATATTCATCCGGTGGCACTCGGAAACAAAGACACCAATCTTATCGGTGTTGTGAATTTCATTGGATAGCAAGCCAGCGAGAAACTCTACAGAATGATTTGCTTTGAGA
>JBBRIB010000245.1:0-5459 GCA_038221745.1 Verrucomicrobiales bacterium | reverse complement strand
GCCAGAGATGTCATGGATGCTGACGTAAATGGCGCTTTCCTTGATCGTGTTGGCCAGGGCTACCCGCTCTTGGAGTGAGAGATAGATGTCCGTGTTGCGGGTGAGCACGACTTTGAAGCCTTTGGCTTCGAGCCGGGTTTTCACCAGCCCGGCGAGCTTGAGATTGTAAGTGGCCTCGGTGCCGAGGCCATTGGTGGCACCGGGATCCTTGCCACCGTGGCCAGGATCAAGAATCACGGTTTTGAAATCGCCCGCGTTTTTAATGAAATTGGGACGGAGCACAGGATCGATCAGCTTTGCCAGATCCATGCGGGAGACGTAGGCTTTTTCACCGACCATCTCTACCGAATTGCTGAAGACGAACTTCACGTTGTTCATCAAGCACTCATTGCCACCTGCTTTAAGGTTCATCAGCACTTTCGAATTTTCAAGAACGATGCTTCCGCCCGTGCGCGTCAGCTTGGTGAAATTATAAAAACGCCTGATGCTCTCGACAGAAACGTAGTCCCGGCCATCGATTCTGGTCACATCCCAGCCCGCTGCGGCAGTCGCCCCAAGGAGCCGTGGTGCCAAACCCGCTGCCGCCAATGCTGTGCACACGAAGGTGCGACGCGTGAGTGAGGAGATTGGAGAAAGCGGTTCCATCGATAGTGAGATCAAGGTTTTCGAAAGCGGTGTAGCAGATGAAACACCAGGATGCAATCCGATTTTTCGGGGAAAATCGCGTTTGGTAAATAACTTTTAAATGAGGAGTAACTGAAATCCACCGATCTTCATCCAATTTCCGCAGGGCTTGACGGGCGGCCCGGTCCTTGCGGAAACTCACCGCCATGGCATGGAGGATTGATGAAGCTGTCGCACATGGCGAAATCGACAACACCGTCGAAGGTCGCACCACCGGGCGCATTTGGCTGGCCGGGCGCGACGAGCCGTTGATCCTCAGCTTGGACGGCGATTGTTGGCGGGATCTCGCTGGCACGCGGCTGCAATTTGAAAACCCTGATGCCAAGGCCTGCGAAGACGCTTCCTCGCTGGACATCGATCAAGCGGGAATCATGGGCGATATGACGGCCTCGCGCAAAAACAAGGTGCCCATGGTGAGCGAGGAGGAATTTCACGCGCTCTATCAAAATCGCCAGGAGATTCCCTACGAATGGCGAAACACGCTCTATCTCGAGTGGTTCAGCGAAATCAACGGGCGGGTGGTGATCGAGTCCGCCGGTTTCAAGCTCACCATTTCCCCCCACGAGTGGGAAATGGACGACGACTTGGAAAATGCGCAGAAGCTCGCGAACCTGAACTCGATGCGCGATTTCATGGCCCAGGTGATTCGCCGCCGCGATCCCGATGGCCCGGAAACGGATTCGCCCGAAGAGCTTGATGAGTTCGCCTGGGAGGAACGGCTCAAGGAATCCGACCGGCTCACCGATGCCTATCAAGAGGTGTTGGAAAAATACATGGAAGACTCGGACAGCGAGCAGAAGGAAGCCTTCGTGATGGGGTGGGACGGCCTGTTGGACGCGCTGGCGGAAAGAGATGAGGCGGGCGAAAGCAATTTTCAGGAGGATGATTCAGATTTCGACGACTTCGATGAGGTCACCGGAGGAGGAGATTCGGACAAGGATGAAGATGACGGAGAATTCGCCTTGGAGGAGGATGAGGACTTTGACGACGATGAACCGGACCACCCCCTCCAAAGCCAAGCTCAGGAACTGGCGATGAGAGCCATGGATGTGATCGAGCGCGATGCCGGGCCGGGCACACCCTCCTACATTTTAATCACCAATCTACTCCAGGTCAGTGGCAAGCTGGCGGGAGTGCTCAACGGGCGCGGCAGCGGCTACGAACCGGAAACCGGATTTGTCCTCGCCGTCTTGAAACGCTGCCTGAACTGGCTCAACGAGGCGGTGGGTGCCTGCCAGGAATTGATCCACGCCGAAGTTGATCCCGATCAAAAGGCCGCGTTGGAACATCTTCGCAGCTCAGCCTTCGAAATCCGGGACAGCATCGTGGAACTCCGGCGGGAGCTGAAATAGCCAGGGTCACGAGCAGCCACTTACAAATTATCGATGCGGCCGCATCAAGGATTTGTAAGCGGCGGAGGGAGCGGAATGATCCCTTTGGAATCTTCGGCACCATTCTGCCTCACCCCCAGCCTTGACAGTTGCGATCAGGATAATCAAGTTTCCCTCCCTTTCGGCCCTTGGCTTGAGAATCCGGTTTAAATTTCAGTCTTGTCCCTTGCGCCATTCGTCTTCTCTCCTAGTCTCCACCATCCTTCTCTAAATACCTCCATGCCCCAATCGCAGACATCCCCACTTGGCTGGCCCGCCCCTCAAGGACTTTGGCACCCTTCCCGCGAGAAAGACGCTTGTGGTGTCGGATTCATCGCTCATTTGAAGGGCAAGCGCTCGCATGACATCATCGTCAAGACGCTCACGATGAACAAACACATGGACCACCGGGGTGCCAGCGGCTCGGATCCCGCGACCGGTGATGGCGCGGGAATTTTCACTCAGATGCCGGATAAATTTCTCCGCAAGGAAATGGCAAAAAAGGGCGTGATTCTCCCGGAAGAGGGCAGCTATGGCTCTGGCTGCGTGTTCTTTTCACCCGACCCCGCCGTGCGCGAGGTGGCAATGCAGCTCTTCGAACACGTCATCGCAGACGAAGGACAAAAGTTCCTCGGCTGGCGCACGGTGCCGGTAAAAAGCGAAATTCTCGGGAAAACCTCGGGTCGCTACGAGCCTACGATCAAGCAGATCTTCATTGAAAAAAGCCCGGATCTCACGGATGCGATGGCCTTCGAGCGCAAGCTCTACGTCATCCGCAAGCGTGTCAGCAATGCGATCCGCAACAACGAGGTGCCTAACCAGTTCCGCGATGTCCACGGCACCAAGGGCAACACTTTCCCCGGCGCAGGCTACCACTACGTCACCGGCCTCTCCGCCCGCACGATGGTGTATAAAGGCATGCTGACCCCTTGCCAGCTTTCCGAGTATTTCCCGGACCTTTATGACACGGATTTCGAATCCGCGCTGGCCCTGATGCACACGCGTTTCTCCACCAACACCTTCCCGAGTTGGTCCCGCGCCCATCCGAACCGTTTCATCGCCCACAACGGCGAAATCAACACGGTGATGGGAAATGCGAACTTCATGAAAGCCCGCCAAGCCCTCTGCGCGAGCGATGTCTTCGGCACGCAAATTGAAAATATTTTCCCGGTCATCAACGAGGATGGCTCGGACTCGGCGCGTTTCGACAACGCTTTGGAATTCATGCACTACGGTGGATACGATCTCGTCCACGCGATGATGATGATGATCCCCGAGCCATGGGAACGGCACACCCTCATGGATGAGGATAAAAAGGCGTTCTACGAGTTCCACGCCTGCCTCATGGAGCCATGGGACGGCCCTGCTTCCATCACTTTTTCCGACGGCCAGCAAATCGGTGCCGTCCTTGATCGCAACGGCCTCCGCCCCAGCCGCTACTATGTCACCGATGACGACCTCGTCATCATGGCCTCCGAAGTTGGCGTCATCCCTGACCTCGATCCGAACACCATCATCGAAAAAGGCCGCCTACGCCCCGGCCGGATGTTCCTCGTGGACATGAAGGAAGGCCGCATCGTCCCCGATGAAGAGGTGAAAAAGCGCGTTTACTCCGCCCAGCCCTATGCCAAGTGGCTTGCGGAAAATCGTATCACCCTCGCCGATCTCCCTGCCCCTCAGGCCCCGATGGCTGTCGAGGAGGACCGCATCCTTGAGCGCCAGCTCGCTTTCGGCTACACCTACGAGGATCTCCGCATGCTCCTCGGACCTACCGCCTCATCCGGCGTCCAGCCCATCGCCTCCATGGGCAATGACACCCCGCTCGCCGTCTTGTCGAACAAGCCGAAGCACCTCTATCAATACTTCAAGCAGATCTTCGCCCAAGTCACCAACCCTGCCCTCGATTGTATCCGCGAAGAACTCGTCACCGCCACCGAGACTTTCCTCGGCTCCGAGGGAAATCTTCTCGCGCCCGGCCCCAAAAGCTGCCGCATGATCCGCCTCGATAATCCACTCATCGATAACGCGAAACTCGCCCAAATCCGCGAGATCCAGCTCGATGGCTTCAAGGCCACCACCATCGATGCCCTGTTCTCCGCCAACCACGGCGGCGATGGACTCGAGGCCGCCTTCGATCAAATTTGTGCCAAGGCGGATGCCGCCATCGCAGACGGCTGCAACCTCCTCATTCTATCAGATCGGAACATCGATAAAGACCACGCCGCCTTCCCCACGCTCCTGCTCATGGGTGGCATCCACCACTATTTGGTCGGAAAAGGCACCCGCACCCTTGTTTCCATCATTTTGGAAACAGGCGAGGCCCGTGAAGTCCACCACTTCTCCACCCTCATCGGCTATGGCGCGGACGCCATCAATCCCTACATGGCCTTCGAGTCCATCCACAAGATGATCGCCGATGACATGCTTGAGATCGAGTTCGACAAGGCCGTTTACAATTTCCTCAAAGGCTCGATCAAAGGCGTGGTCAAGACCATGGCCAAAATGGGGATCTCTACCGTCGCTTCCTACCGCGGCGCACAGATTTTTGAAACCATCGGCCTCAGCACCGATCTCGTGAACAAATACTTCAGCGGCACCTCCAGCCGTTGCGAGGGATCCGACATCGATAAAGTCGCCGAAGAAGCCCTCATCCGCCACCGCGAGGCCTTCCCGGACCGCCATATCGATTCCGAAGACCGCGCCCTCGATCCCGGCGGCATCTATCAATGGCGCGCAGACGGCGAATACCACCTCTTCAATCCGGAAACCATCCACCTCCTCCAAAAAGCCACCCGCACCGGCAGCTACGAGGTTTACAAGGAATACGCCAAAAAGATCAACAACCAGGCGGAGAACCTCTCCACCCTGCGTGGCTTGATGCGCTTCAAGACCAATCGTCCGCCCGTCCCCATCGAGGAAGTCGAGCCCATCGAGGCCATCACCAAGCGCTTCAAAACCGGTGCCATGTCCTACGGCTCCATCTCCCAGGAGGCCCACGAGACACTCGCCATCGCGATGAACCGCATCGGCGGGAAATCAAACACCGGCGAGGGCGGCGAAGACCCCGAGCGCTACATCCCCATGGAAAATGGCGATAGCAAACGCTCCGCCATTAAACAAGTCGCCTCCGGCCGCTTCGGTGTCACCGGCGAATACCTCGTCAACGCGGACGAGATCCAAATCAAAATTTCCCAAGGCGCAAAACCCGGTGAAGGTGGCGAACTTCCCGGCTCCAAGGTTTATCCATGGATTGCAAAGGTCCGTTACTCCACTCCCGGAGTAGGTCTCGTTTCACCACCGCCCCATCACGATATCTATTCCATCGAGGATCTAGCCGAATTGATCCACGATTTAAAGAACTCGAACCCGCGCGCCCGCATCAACGTCAAGCTCGTCGCTGAAGTC
>JBBRIB010000244.1:0-5476 GCA_038221745.1 Verrucomicrobiales bacterium | reverse complement strand
CCCGCTTACGATGAACAAGACATCGCCGAGCTTTGCGAGTTTACCGATCATCTGGACTTCAACTCGCTCACCCAGTGGTTCCGCTTCCGCGAAATGGTGATGGCGCATCCACGTTTCAAGAATGGTTCATTGCTTTGCGGGCTGCGGATCAATCCGGAATGCTCGACGGGGGAAACACCCATTTACGATCCCTGCGTGGCGGGATCGCGGCTCGGCATTACAGCGGAGCAGCTCGTGGGCGCTGACCTGACCGGTCTGAGTGGTCTGCATTTTCATACCTTGTGCGAGCAAGACTCGGATGATTTGGAAAAGACCCTCGTCGCCGTGGATAAGAAGTTTGGTTATTTGCTACATTCGCCGCAATTCACTTATCTAAACATGGGCGGTGGCCATTGGATCACCAAGCCATTCTATGATCGCGAGCGGCTGGTTCGGGTAGTGAAAGAAACCCGGGAGAAATATGGCATCGAAATTTGGTTGGAACCCGGCGAAGCGGTGGCGATTCACACAGGAGTTCTCCGCGCCACGGTGATGGATGTGTTTGAATCCGCCGGGCATCGCCTGGCGATTCTCAGTATTTCCGCCACCGCACACATGCCGGATGTGATCGAGATGCCCTACCGGCCTGATGTCTTCCTCGTCGATACCGCAGCTTCGGATGGGATGCCAGCGGTGATGTTTCCGGGGGAAAACTATCACCTCGCGGGAGATTCCGGTGAATGGCTTTACCGGCTGGGCGGCCCGACCTGCCTGGCTGGCGATGTGGTGGGAGATTTCTCATTCCCCCGCGAGTTGAAAATTGGGGATGTGTTGGTTTTCGATGATATGGCGCACTATACCATGGTGAAAACAACGACCTTCAATGGAGTGAAGCACCCCGCCATCGCGCTCCAGCATGAGGATGGAACGCTCGAAGTGCTGCGGGAGTTCAGTTATGTAGATTTCCGCGACCGGCTTTCCTAGTTGAATGAGTTATACTTTTGCCGGGTCCAGCACGCTGCTTGGTTGCTTCACCACTTTTTGAGACTTTTCCATTCTTTCCATGAACATGGCTATGAATCCGAAGGCGAGGAAACCCACCATCACTCCATAGAACATCCAAATGGTATCCTTGCCGGCGGTGAAACCATAGTTGTGAAGACCCACACCCAGGAAATTGACATGCCACCATGAGAAGGTCACGACGATGGCGGTGAAGGCAGCGGCGAGATTGATACCCCATTCCTTAATGTAGCCACCAAGGCGGGCGTGGAGAATAGAGAGAGTCCACAACACAATGAGGAGAGCGCCGTTTTCCTTGGGGTCCCAGCCCCAGAAGCGCCCCCAGGAATAGTTTGCCCAGATGCCACCCAGCACGGTGCCGATGAGGGATAGGAACAACGTAAGGCAGATCATGCCATAGACCGCTTTGGTGAGAGAGCGGCGGAGATCCTTGTTCCCACCATCGAGGCGCAGGCCACGCAGCATCAGATAACCACAGGCGAGGAAGGCGGCGAGCAGGCCGGCCGAGTAGCCAAGGGTGATGGTGATCACGTGGGTGGTGAGCCAGAAGTTCGAATCCAACACCGCCACCAGCGGATCCATGTGGTCCTTGGCATCGCCGAGTTCGTAGCGGCGGGCGAGGACGATGAGCAAGGTGCCTAAAATAGGGGCGATTCCGAGTGCGAAGCGTTTCTTGGTGAACCACTCGACGATGAGCGCCAGCATGACGACGGTGGCACCGATAAAGATGATGGTATCATAAAGATTTCCCACAGGCGGGCGGTGCATGATCAGGGATCGTTTGGTGATGGCCACCACGCAGAAGATCAGGCCGGTGAGGGTGGGGATAAAAGTCGCCCAGGCGAGGACCGTGCTGACTTTTCCTTTACCAAACGTCCACATGCCGAGGGCGGCGATGGTGCCGATCAGAAAAAACACGAGGGCATACAAGAACCAGTTTACATGATAGTATTGCGCTTCGAGGGGGATGGATTTGTATTCGCCGCGGGCTTCCGCACGTTTGGCGAGGTTTTCGCGAAGTGAGATGAGTTGATTACGGAAAACTACCTCGTCCGTGACGGAGCGGGCGGCGTTTTCAAGGCTCCTGACATCGGCGATGGCGAGCGTGGGATCCAGGGTGGGCGAGGTCATCACTTCCATGATGGAGTTTCCGGCGCTTTTCCAGAGGGTCTCTTTGGAGTCGCCAGGTGGCAGGATGAAGAGTCCGAATTTGGAGAAGTTCGCGGCATCCAATACTTGCTCCAACAAGGCTTTGACGTGGGTGGGAATCTCGGTGCCATTGGCTTTTGAAAGATTGAGCTGCTCACGGATCTGCGGGGCCGTCTGCAGGACGGTGCTGAGATCCGTGCGTTGGTCCGGAGCGTTCTCTTTGCCGGTGCCATGCAGGGTGATGCCTGCGCGGGCAAACCCGAAATAGCCCAACAGACTTTCGTAGTTGCGGAAGTTGTAGGCGAGATCGACGGTTTGGGTCTGGACGGGATCGCGTTTCTTGGCATCGATGGCTTCGTAAGATTTCGCGAGTTCCACGAGTTTTGCGCGGCCGGGCTCGATGTCTGCGTAGCTGTAGCGGTCCCGCTTGCCCCGGGGCTTGATGCCCACGGCTTCGAGGGCGGCGGAGTTGTCCACACGGAAAGTGGGCTGCTCAATGGCCAATTGAGGACGGAACAAGGCATCCAACAACCAAGCGGTGGGTTTGATTTTATACGTTTTGCCGCTATCTCCTTCAATGGCCATCGAGCGGGCGCCGTGGAGTCCCAACATGGTGAATCCAGCATACGTGGAGAGTGGCTTGATGCGGCCACCGTTCTGAATCGGGATGGCTTCGGCGGCTGCGATGGTTTCTTCGGGCCATTCTGTATAGCCAGAGATTTTCCGGGATTCGCCTTTGGGAGTATTATCGACTACTAAATGATAGAAAATGGTGATCAGCCCGGCGAGGGTAAGGGCGGCGGCGATCCAGCGTCCGATCTTAGAGGATGAGTTAGACATGGCGTTTCTTGCGTGAGGTGGCGGAGATGTGTGGGATGAGTTTCTGGAGGAAGGTAATCAGCATTCCGAAGGAAACGATGTAGAGGCTGTATTCCGGCCAATGATCGGCGGGGTTGTGGACGATTTCAAAGACAGAATACATTTTTTCACCGGGGCCCGCACCGGGCGGGCCGTAGCTTGCTTGGAAAAAAGTAAGGCCCTCATAGCGCATTGGCTCATTCATCTGGATGGTGACCTTGGCCTCGGCATTGTTCTCGATGCGGGTGACTTCACTGACAAATTTCGCGGGGCTTGAGGTGCCGGGGTGGAAGTCCGCGGTGAATTTATCGAGCTTTACGGTAAAGGGCATCGGCCAGAGGCGCTTGCGCATGTCCACGGTGAAGACGCGGTCGTCCAGGCGCAGGGAGAACGGGTGAAAACTGGCCCCGGCGAGGATGAAGGGATCAGATTTTTTCCCATCGCGGTAAAGGATGCGGGCGTAGCAGGCGGCGGTGTTTGCCTCGGCATTGACCTCACCGGGTTTCTCCATCAGGTAGTAGCCGTCTGCCTGTTGCTGTTGCTTGTCCGGGGCGCGCTCGTGAATGGAGACCGGCTGGGCATTGACAAGGTAGCCGCCTATTTCCAGATCAAAAGGAAACTCGGGCAGGCGGAAGATGCGGGTTTTCCCGGGATCGAGATCCTTGATCTGGTTGCCGCGGATCACGGTGACGGGAACTGGGGTAGCCTGTTTGATTTCCGTGAGTTCCACGACGTATTCGAAGTAGTCTTCTGCGGTGTTGCTCGATTCACCTTCGCCGACAGCCATGTTTCCCCGCTCCGAAAAATGGTGGGCCACGCCACCGGCGATGAGCATGAAGATGATGCCGAAGTGGGAAATCAAATTTCCGACATGGCTCCAGCCTTTACGGATGCGGATGACTCCGCCGAGGATGAGATTGACCAACAGCACCGCGCCGACCCAGTAGCCGCTGGGCAGCGGTAGAGGCACGGTTTTGCCATTGATTTCCGGCAGCAGGAAAACGGATTTCCAGTGGAAATACTTGTTGAGCGTGGGGTAGAGACCGTGATCGATCTGTTCAAGGGTGGCAAACCAAGTGAGCAACCCTAACAGAAGCAGGGTGATGGTGGCCAGTCCAAAGCCTGAAAGCACATCGAAAATTTTTCCCGGAAGAGTCCTGGATGGTTTGCGGGGTGGTGGTGTATCGGAATTTTCCATGGTCAAGAAGGCGTCTTAGCTTACGGTGAAAAAAGGTTGAATCATTCAGCCATTCTGAGGCTTTTGGCGAAGGTTTCCAGAGTAGGCTTGGCGGCCTCGACCTCAGCTTTCGGCCCGACCATTTTCAACGTCAGAATTTGCCCATCCACGGAGGCGACGATGCCAGCGAGGGCGAATCCAAGCCTCGGCGGATCGCCCATGCCTGATGAGTATTCACCTTGGGCGGTCACCCATTTTCCGGTAAAGCCTGCGATGGTGGCAGCTGGCAGCGTTTCGAGGCCGGGTGAATCGAGCTTGGTGGCATTGAATTGGCCTAACCATCGGTTGATATTGTCAAAAACCGTTCCAGCCGAGAGAGAGACCCAGACTTCGCCCATGCCGCTCTCGCCAAAGCGGTAGTTAAGCAAGCGAAACTGCGACGCCGGCAGCGCCAGCCAGCCAGCGGGTGTCTCCCCTTGCACCGGGCTGGGTTTCGCATCGCGGAAGCGCTCATCACTGGTGGCAAAGAGCTTGGATGGCTTGTCCCGAGTGGTGGCTTTGCGGGACTCCGTGATGGTCAGCTCCTTTTTTTCTTCGCAACTGGAAAGCACCACCGCGAATGTGATAAGGACTGCGAAACTGTTTTTCATGTAACGGGCGATAGCCCTGCCCTTATATCCGCGCAAGTGGAAACGAAAGCCGATTTCCCACCAGGCTAGGTTTCAGTGGCCAAAATCAACATAAATAATCGTGCTTCGCAAGCCTTGCCGCGCTCCGATTGCTGGACTAAAAGTCCGCCGTGGATGACATCCGATATTTCAATCGCCATACCGGAACTATGGAAACCGAGCAGATCTATGGTGAAGGCTTTCTGCGTTGGTCGTATGGAAATCCGCTTGGTAAAATCTCTCTCAACGCTTTCGTCAAACGCCCGTTTTTCTCAAAATGGTATGGGCGGCGGATGAGCACCTCCGAATCCGCCGGGCGGGTGCTGCCATTCATTGAGAAATACGAACTCGACTCCAACGATTTCGCGGATCCGCCAAATTCCTATAACAGTTTCAACGAATTTTTCTATCGTAAACTCAAGCAGTCGGCCCGTCCCATCGATCCCGATCCGCGCAGTGTTGTGTTTCCTGCGGATGGCAGGCACCTTGGCTTTCAAAAAGCGTCGGACATCCAAGGCGTTTTCGTCAAGGGCCAGAAATTTGATCTCGCGACCCTCCTCGGCAGCGCCGAACTCGCCGGACGCCATGCTGACGGCGCGCTGGTGCTTTCGCGGCTTTGCCC
>JBBRIB010000243.1:0-5477 GCA_038221745.1 Verrucomicrobiales bacterium | reverse complement strand
GATGATGATTCAGATAAATTTGGGCGATTGGCTCAGAAAGCGGCGGGGGTTTTGATAGATGATCTGCTCGATGGCTTCAGCGGAGTGTTGGCGTTTTTTCATCTCCAAGGCACAACGCGGCACGGCAAGGGGATCCGAGTGCCCCCAATCGCAGGCGGAATTCATCCATAGCCGCTCGGTGCCGTAGATTTCCAACATATCGATCGCGCGGAGGGGCGAGCATTTGCTTTCTGGATAGAGCGTCATGCCAGCCCAGACACCAGCGTCCAACACATGGGAGATGGTGTGTTCCTCGACGTGATCGATGATGACTTTGGCCCGATCCAATTGTGAAAAGGAGGCGAGAGAATCAAGAATCAAGCGGGTGCCTTTGAGTTTATCCTCAAGGTGGGGAGTGTGGATGAGAACGGGCAGATCCCGATCCACCGCGAGCTGGACGTGCTCCTCGAAGATGGCGAGTTCATTGCGGGTGTTCTTATTGAGGCCGATTTCACCGATGCCCAACACATTGGGGCAATCCAGAAATTGCGGGATCAGGCTCATCACCTCGCGGGCGAAGCCGGGGTCGTCCGCTTCCTTCGGATTGATGCAGAGCCATGAGTAATGTTTGATACCAAACTTCGCGGCGCGCTTGGGTTCATACTCGGTGAGCTGGCGGAAGTAGTCGTAGAAGCCATCGGCCGACGAGCGATCAAAGCCAGCCCAGAAGGCGGGTTCGCAGATGGCCTCGCAGCCGGAGAGCGCGAGTTTTTCGTAATCGTCGGTGGTCCGGCTGACCATGTGGCCGTGTGGCTCGATGTATTTCATGGGTGAAATTCTAAATCTTTAGCACTGAGTCTCAAACGAAGAGGAAGAGTGATTTTCTTTGTTTGGAATTTAATACTTAAGATTCAGTGCTTTGAATTTCGTGCTTAACAGTGCCGCTCGCACCTTGGAATGGGGCGGACTGAGGCAGCGCGGTGGAGTGATCGGAGAAAGACTCGAGCACGGCGCGGGCGCGGTCGGGGCGGTTTGTGAGGAGAAGGGGAAGCGCGTTCTTTAGAGCTTCGAAGCGGTAGTCTTGCTCGCCTGGGTGGCGGTCGATGCGATCAAGAAACGCGGCGATGTCGATGAGCTTGTGTCGCACATCGATGAATTGAAGATCGAGAAGTTCTTTTTTACTCGGCATGGGATTAAGGCTAGGCGTGGATTCTGGGATTCCCACCACGAAGCGCGAGAAAAATGATCACGGCTTGCTAGGCGGGCGTGGATGGTGTGAGGTGCGCGGGTGTTTGCGACTTACGTGCATGATTTGAATCCGGTGGCGCTGCCGATCTATGGCAGTTTAGCGTTGCGGTGGTATGGATTGGCTTATTTGTTCGGTTTTCTAGGAGGATTTTTGCTGCTCCGGCATTTGGCACGGCGGGGTTTGTGGGTATTGAAACCCGAGCTCACGGCCGATTTCATTGCTGCTGCGGCGTTGTTCGGGGTTTTTCTCGGTGGACGGGTGGGTTATGTGCTTTTCTACCATCTGCCTAAAGTGGGGTGGGCGGGATTAGTGGCGGACCCCTTGCTGGTTTTCAGGGTGTGGGAAGGGGGGATGGCGAGCCATGGTGGGATTCTAGGCTTGGTGATTTTCACCTGGTTTTATGCGAGAAAGCATCAGGTTTCCTGGACGGGCTTGGGGGATGGCCTTTGTGTGGTGGCTCCGCTGGGCTTGTTTTTCGGGAGGGCGGCCAACTTCATCAATGGTGAGCTTTATGGCCGGGTGGCGCAGGGAGTGCCGTGGGCAATCAAATTTCCGCTCTCCCTCAGCGAGGAACCCGAGGAAATCCAGGGAGCGGCCTGGCAGGCCTGCACCCGGGTGGACCCGAAGCTTGCGGATGCGCAAGGGCTCGACCAATTAATTGCCTCAGCGCGTCAGAACCCGGAGGTTTCCAAAGCCCTCGGCGAGTTTCTCGAGCCACGGCATCCCTCGCAGATCTACGAAGGGCTGCTGGAGGGGGCTTTGTTATTCACGATTCTCTGGGTGGTGCGGGTGCGTTTCCCGAAGGCTCCGCATGGTCTGCTCACAGGATTGTTTTTCGCGCTCTATGCAGTTTTCAGGATCATCGGCGAGCATTTCCGCGAGCCGGATGCGGCGATGGTTGGCTTCCTCACGAAAGGCCAGTTTTTCTCGCTCTTCATGTTCATTTTCGCGGCTTGTTTCCTCACCTATGCGTGGCGGAGAAGAGCGCGCGTGTGAATTATTCTCAAGCGCTGCGGAACAACTCCTGGGCGGTAAAGGCCATGCCGATGGCGGCTGAGGCATCACCACCCGCTGCCCATTCAAACTCGGTGGTGACTTTCTCGGGATCGAGCGGGCTATGCCGATAAACGGGCCATGCGCGGTCAACAAAGCCTTCTTGAATCCAGACCATGTATTGATCTCGGAACGTCGTTTCCGCGAGGCCACCGCCGACGACGACGAGGCCGGGATCAAAGACCCGGACGAGATCGGCAATCAAATAGCCAAGGATAAATCCCTGTTGTTTGAAAATCTGGATGGCAAGCGCATCGCCCTGCTCGGCGAATTCCCGCAGGCGGAACGCTTTTTCCTCGATTGCGGAGTCCCCTTGATTGAGCGGGTGGCTGGCCCATTGCGGCTTGGCAAGTTCGAGGCCAAGGCGGCGGCGCAAGGCCACGAGGGAAACCCACGCCTCTGCGCAACCTTTAAGTCCGCAAGAACAGAGCGGCAGTTCGCCATCATCCTCGCGGAAGGGCACGCTGACGTGGCCGACTTCGAGAGCCATGCCATTGGCTCCTTCGTAGCTGCGCCCACCCGGCAGCACCAAGCCACCGCCCAGTCCGGTGCCGGGTGCGACCAATAGAAGACTACCAATGTGTTTGCGGCGCAGGGCATATTCGCCTAGAGCGGCGGCATTGCCATCGTTGGTCATGAAAACGGGAACCCCCGTCCTTGCCGAAAGTTTACCACGGATATCTGTTCCCACCCAATCCTCGCCCAGGTTTGCGCGGCCCCAGATGACTCCGTTGCTGCTCGGCGCGGGAACGTCCAGGCCGATTCCGGCGATGGCCTCACGGCTGACTCCCGCTCCGGCGGCAAGCTGCTCCATCGCTTGATCCAGTTGCCCGAAAGTAGCTTCGTAGCCATCCTTCACCCGGCTTCTCACTTCCACCAAAGGCCCGACTTGCTCTGCCAATTGATTGACCAAGACCGATTTCACCGTCGTTCCACCGATGTCCAAACCTGCGAAGTAAGATTCATTTGCCATAACTTCGGAGAGTATCTTTTCAACTCCCTGTCCTGTCAAGGCAAGGGAGGAACTACGCAGACGCAGCGCTGAGGATAAGCGCGTGTTCCTTGCGTTGGAAATCGGTTGGCTTGAGGCCGTAGAATGTTTGGAAATCGCGTGAAAACATTTTGGTCGTGGTGAATCCAAGATCAATCGCCACCTCCTTGATGGGGGAGCCTTGGCGCAAAAGTGACCGTGCGGCGACCATGCGCTCCTGCCTCAACCAATCCTTGGGGCTCATGCCGATTCCTTCATCGAACACCCGGCGCAAGTGGCGCTCGGAGACTCCGATGCGGTCGCACAGACTCTGGATATTATAATCACCTTCTCTTGCAATTTGGCTGAGGGAGATAGGGAAGGGTTCACGGGACAAAATCACAAGGATTCGACCGTCTTTCTGGCAAATTTCGACGTCGCGGCGTTTCATAGGGGTGGGACAAACAGCGCCCATATGGAACATCAGAGGCTCCCCACTGTCAAACCTTTTTAATAGAACAGGCTGCTTTATCATTAATTTTTATAAAAATAATGAAACGACGATTGAATCTGTTGATTAAATCATCTCCATGAAATCAATTTGGTAATTGGAATCGAGTGATTCGAATGAGAGAAATGTAGAGAAATTTTTGAGTTCTGGGTGGGAGACTGAAATGAGCCGCTGGGATTGAACTCCTTGGAGGGGCAGATCGGGTAGCGCTTCAATTTCAGGATTTTTAAAAATGATTCTGAGTTTCTCAGGTGGGAAAGAAAGACCGGTGCCCAGGGCTTTGAGCAATGCTTCTTTGGCGGTCCAGATTCTGAGAAGCTCATGACCGCGGGTAATTTTTGCAGTCGCGAGGGAGGAGATTTCGGCTGGGTGGCAGAATGAATTTTCGCAACCGAGGAGATCGGCGGCGCGAGTCAGAGGTTCGAGGTCGATGCCAAGCGGCCCGCGGTGGCTGGTTGCCAAGAGGGCGAGTTCGGGGCAGTGGGAAAGATTGAAATGAAGGAAATCGTAAGGAGGTGCGAGCAGGGGTTTGCCAAACTCGGAGTAGATCAAGGGGACATTTCGCGCCGGGATGCCAAGATCCCGGGCGAGAATTTCTCTCAATAGAGCACGGCAACGAATCCAGGCGGCGGCATCCTTGGGGAAATGAAAGCGCCGGGCGCGGGCGAGTTCCTCGTCCGTCAGGGACAAGGCCGGATTTTGAGATGGATTAACCCCCGGTGAGATGAGGTGGATCTTCAGCCGGGTGGCACTCATCAGGGCATGGATGCGGAGGCGAATTCGGAAGACGCGATCTTCTGAGGAGATGCTTTTGTGGCGGCCTTGGCGAGGGCTCGGGTCAGTCCGCTCGCCAGCGTCTGGATGTTTTCGTCAGCAAACAAGGTCAAATGCTCGCCAGAGACGGAGATTACCTCGAACCCGCCTTTGGAGAAATCCGCCCAGCCGTAATCGGCACGGCATTCCAACTTGTCATTGACCTGTGATGTCTTGAACAAGGTGGTGCGGCCTTGAAATGTTTTTGGAACAAAAGCCTGCATCGCCCGCCAGTTTTCCTCGCGAACCTGGACCCGCCTCAGATCGCTGTAGGCCGAAGCGGGGGCGGATGACATTGCGAGCTTCAGCTCTGCACGCACCGCCCGGTTGGTTCTCATACCTTGGCTGGCTCTTTCCCTCAATAGGCCAAAGCGTGGCAATAGTGGCTGGCCTTTGCTTTGATCCCAATAGACTTCGAGGCGTTCCAAGATGCGATACCTTCTCTCTGGAACGCTTGGGTTGTGCGTATCGAACAGGCCCAGAAACTCCACTTGGTGGCCAAGGGTGGAAAGTTGGCAGGCCATTTCATGAGCGACGATTCCGCCAAACGAATAGCCAGCCAGACGAATCGGGCCATTTGGTTGAACGGCCAACACAAGTCGCACGTAGGCGGCGGCAGTTTCCTCGATTTTGTGAGTGGAAATCGCACCGCTGTTGCTGAGTTCGAGGGACTCGATGGCATGGAATGGCAGGCTGGCTGGCATTAAAGCGGCGAGGTTTCGAGAGAAAAT
The DNA here is from genome assembly GCA_038221745.1 of Verrucomicrobiales bacterium. Classification (GTDB taxonomy): domain Bacteria; phylum Verrucomicrobiota; class Verrucomicrobiia; order Verrucomicrobiales; family Akkermansiaceae; genus Luteolibacter. The sequence continues at coordinate 171 of JBBRIB010000243.1, read as the reverse complement.
CACGCCGCCATCACCGCCGTGAATGCAGAACAGGGGAGGCTCGGCGCCGCCGGGTGCGAGTGTCACGAGATTGCCCGAGCTGGCGCTGTTTGAGATACCTTGAGCGGGAAGCTCGGAAGGATCGCTGGGCTTGTTTTGTGCAGCCAGGCCGCAGAGTGTGGGGTGGTGAAG